>CAYOHT010000047.1:0-11556 GCA_964403815.1 uncultured Cocleimonas sp. | reverse complement strand
GTAATTTGCGCTATAAAAGCTCAGTAAATCGCGCTCCTCGCCAATCAAAACCAGGCTCTGAAGGTGAAACACGCACGCTTCGCTTGGAAATGAAAGTACTGGCTGATGTTGGCTTATTAGGGTTACCCAACGCGGGAAAATCCACACTTATTTCTACCGTTTCATCAGCTCACCCAAAAGTGGCAAACTACCCTTTCACCACGCTTTACCCAAATCTTGGTGTTGTCAAAGTGGATTCGTACCAAAGTTTTGTAATTGCCGATATTCCAGGGATTATTGAAGGTGCAGCTGAAGGCGCGGGCTTAGGCATTCAATTCTTAAAGCATTTATCTCGCACCAGCTTGTTAATGCACTTAGTCGATGTTGCACCGATGGATGAAACCGAAGACCCTGTTGAATCTGTACACATCATTGAAAATGAACTACAAAAATTCAGCGACGAACTAGGTCAACGCGAGCGCTGGTTAATTCTTAACAAGATTGACCTATTGCCACCCGATGAGCAACAAGCTCACTGTGATAACATTGTTAAGCGTCTCAAGTGGAAGGGTAAAGTCTTTATGATTTCTGCCGCAACAGGCTTAAAAACTAAAGAACTAACCAAAGAAATTATGCGCAGCATGGATGATGCTGTTTATCGTGATGAGCAAAAAGAGCTACAACAAAAACAGCAAGAAAAGAAGGCAAGTGAGTAGAGCGCATTACACAAAAGAAGCAAAGCGCTGGGTGATAAAAATAGGCAGTGCACTGCTAACAAAAGATGGCAAAGGCTTAGACTATGCTGCTATTGAAGACTGGAGCAAACAAATCGCTCAGCTACGAAAACAAGGCATCGAAATCATCTTGGTGTCATCAGGGTCAGTTGCCGAAGGCATGAGCCGTATGGGATGGACAACGCGTCCAACAGAGTTATCCGAGCTACAAGCTGCTGCCGCTATCGGGCAAACAGGTTTAATCGAAGCTTACGAAAATCAATTTAAAAAACACGATATACAAGCCGCGCAAATATTGCTAACACACGATGATATTAGCAATCGTAAACGCTACCTCAATGCACGCAACACTTTGCGTGCGCTACTCAAATTTAAAGCCCTACCTATTATTAATGAGAATGATACGGTGGCACTTGATGAAATGCGTCTTGGTGATAATGATACGTTGGCTGCACTTGCGGCTAATCTTATTGAGGCAAACTTGTTAGTAATACTTACCGACCAAGAAGGCTTATTCAACAAGGATCCGCGTCATCACGATGATGCAAAACTCATCAGTGAAGATTCAGCCAGCAATACAGACTTGCTCAAATTTGTGGGTGACATTTCAACAAGCTTAGGCAGTGGGGGCATGGGCACAAAACTTACCGCCGCTAAACGTGCGGCGCATTCTGGTTGCGCCACGATTATCGCATCAGGCCGAGAAGAGAAAGTCTTACAACGCCTCGCTCAAGGTGAAGATATTGGTACATTACTCAAACCAGATAAAACACAAATCACCGCGCGCAAACAATGGATAGCAGGTCAAGTTCAAGTCAACGGGACTCTCATTTTAGATCAAGGTGCAAGCCAAGCCATTCAAAAGAACGGCACAAGTTTATTACCTATAGGCATAGAAAGCTCTGAAGGTGAGTTTGAACGTGGCGATGTTATTGATTGCAAAAATTCCAGCGGCAAAATAATTGCTCGTGGAGTAATAAATTATTCTCACAAAGAAGTCAGCCAACTTCATAAAGCACCTAGTGATCAAATCCTTCGCATACTTGGCTATGCAGGCGAGGCCGAAATCATCCATCGTGACAACCTTGTTGTTTTATAAGGGTTGCTCATAACACATGCCAGCACAAACTTGGATTATAGGCTGTGGTGATATTGGGCGTAGAGTGGCTGCTTTATATGATGATCAAAAAGTTCATGGCATTGTTCGTAGCCAGAATTCCGTAGATAGCTGTCAAAACGCAAATATCCACACAAGCCAAATCGATCTTGATACACCTTATACGTTACCCCACGAACAGTTCAATAACGCCAATGTATTCTACTTTGCGCCACCACCATCAACAGGGCAAAGCGACCCTCGCTTAGAAGCATTCTTAAATACCGTTAGCAATCTACCAAAACGCATTGTGCTTATTAGTACCACAGGCGTTTACGGCGACAGTAAAGGCGAATGGATTGATGAAAATACGCCAATCAACCCCAAAGCAGACCGCGCTCACCGTCGTGTATCAGCTGAACAATTATTACAAGACTGGGCAAATAACCACAAAAAAGAATTTATGATTTTACGTGTGCCAGGGATTTATGCACAAGATCGTTTGCCGTTGTCACGCCTCAAAAAAGGCTTAGCTGTTGTTAATGAAAGCGAGGCAGGTTGGATGAATCGCATTCACGCCGATGATCTTGCTCAAGCATGTAAGACTGCGATGCTATGTGAAAAAAATAACCAAATAATAAATATTACAGACGGGAATCCTAGCTCTATGACAGATTATTTTAATCGGGTTGCTGATTATGCGAGACTTGCTCGTCCACCACAAATATCAATGGAGGAAGCAAAGGCTACCCTGAGTGGAGGTATCCTCTCATACTTGAAGGAGTCTCGACGTATTCGAAATGACAAGATGCTGGAAGCCCTCAATATCACTTTAAAATACCCAACATTAGAAGAAGGGTTGTATGAAAAATAAAAAGGCACGCTAAAAGCGTGCCTTTTATTCCAGCCTAAGCTAGGAGTTTGAATAAACTTTACAGGTCATCTGCATGGCCTTTAAGGTATTCAGCAACACCATCTGGTGTATCTTTCATACCGTCATCACCTGCATTCCAACCAGCAGGACAAACTTCACCGTGCTCTTCGTGGAATTGAAGCGCGTCAACCATACGAAGCATTTCATCAACATCACGCCCTAATGGCAAGTCATTCACAACTTGATGGCGCACAACGCCTTTATCATCAATTAAGAATGAACCGCGAAATGCAACATTCCCATCTGGAGTTTCAACACCATAAGCCTTACAAATCGCGTGACTCATATCAGCCACTAACGGATATTTAACAGCACCAATACCACCGTCATTAATATCTGTATTTCTCCAAGCGTTATGTGTGAAATGCGAGTCAATAGAAACGCCGATCACAACCGTATTGCGCTCGGTAAATTTATCCATACGGTGACTAAAAGCCAAAAGCTCTGATGGACATACAAAAGTGAAATCTAGAGGGTAAAAGAAAATTACTGCATTCTTTCCTTTTATCTCTTTTGATAAGTTATAGTCATCAACAATTGTGCCGTCAGCAAGTACAGCAGGAGCAGTAAAATCAGGGGCATCGCGCCCAACAAGTACAGTCATGGTTTTATCCTTTTATTTAGGTAGAGTTTGTTAGAGTGCAGGTGAGAATAATAGCGACACAAAAACAATAATACAAATGGCATTACTATTTATCTTAAATAATTTTATTCGTGGACTACAAAACATCATGTAAAACTAGGGGGGTGTGCTTACAGATGATTACTTTCAATACTATCTGGCACAACACTCAATGAAGCTTCCATCTCTGCGCCTCGTGACGGCTTAAGATTGAGAATCTTACCTTTGTTATGAATACTATAGTTTAAGCCTTGCTTATAACAAATTTCAGCATTTTCATACTCACCAAGCTCTTCAAGAAGCCCTGCAAACTCAAGGTAAACTTCAGCAGATGGTAAAAAATTTAAACTAGAATTATAATAAGATTTACTCTTACCCCAGAGCTGATATTGACGATGTAAACGAGCTAATGTTAATAAAAGCATCGGGCTTTTCTCATGTTCAAGCAACCACTTCTCGCCTGTCTTGATTGCCGTTCCTAGGGCTTGGTGTTCTATTTTTCCGTAGCGCTCAATGAGTTGTTCATCCCAGTCTTTATTAAGCGATGCCACTAACAACTTATCACTAGTATTTGTATCGCCTGCATCACTTAATGCTTGGCAGTACAAAAGGACAGCTTGAGGCTTCTCTTTTAAATCGGCAGGCAAGCGCTTCCATAATGCTTGAAGTTGCTGCTTATCGCTATTTTGAGCCAAAGTAAGGAAGATACCTTTTAAGGCAGTCGCTTCATATTTTTCACGATCTTCTGGCTTGATCAAACCTTGTTTATTTAAATCTGGCAGTAATGAAAACAGGTTTTTCCAATCTTCTTGCTTGAAATAAACTCGTGCTAGTAGTTTGATTGCATAAGGGTGTTTTGGAGCAGTTTCCAATAAACGAACCAGCGTCGCACGAGCTTGCTCTAATTGGTCACCTGCAAATTGCATTTCAGCTTGAGAAACCGATACCGCCGTTTGCACATCACCGCCCTGCTCACTCGCCGTTTTTAGATAAGCATCACGCCTTCCATAAGCTTCTTGCATATGAGCAGAACGGGCAGCAACCAAATAATTTAATGAAGGTGTTTCAGAATATTTAACATTGCTGAGCAATATTTTTTCTGACTGTTCCCAATGACCTTCTGAGAATTGCACTAAACCATTGGTTAAGTCTTGGCTCGCCTTAGTACTTAATTTTGCTACTTTTCGATTTCTTAAACGCTTACGCAATCCAAAGAAAAACTTTATTAAGCTAAATAGAATATACAAACCAATCAAGCCCAACAACCCAGCAATCAATAAAGTTGTACTGGTCAATGTGACGCTCATTGGATTCTCATTCCATTGATATTTGATTACAATATCCGAGGAGTGATCCACTGCATAAATACCCAA
Source organism: uncultured Cocleimonas sp. (assembly GCA_964403815.1). GTDB lineage: Bacteria > Pseudomonadota > Gammaproteobacteria > Thiotrichales > Thiotrichaceae > Cocleimonas. The sequence continues at coordinate 6,818 of CAYOHT010000047.1, read as the reverse complement.
CCAAAATGCGGCAACAATGGCTAAAAATATTAGAATATAACGCATTACGACGAATCCTTTTTGGTCATGGTTTTTGTCATTAGCTCTTCAAGCAATGTAAGAGAGCGCGAAACATCTGGGAGCTTTGGCGCAAGGTTTACGCGACCCAAGTCATTCAACTGCCCAAGAAGTTTGTCATTGGTTTCTTCTGGATAATAACTTTTGGTTAGCTCTTTAATACGTTCAATTTGCAGGTGATAATTTTCATCATCACCTTGTAATAGCATCATGCGTAATGTCTCTAGGCGCAAAGAAAGCAAATGATACAAACGTTCTTTGGCTTCAATATCCATTTCTGCCTGCAAAGTCTTGCTTTCTTTACGAATGACCACCGCTTTGTTGATAGTAGCTGTCATGCGATCAACGATAGAGTTTTTGCTTTTATTTTCCCCTTCACTATTTTCTGTTGTTTTAGTTGGAATTAATTCCTTAACTGCGGATTCTTTTTTATCAGGTTCAGGCAATGGTTTTAGTTGCTCCAGCAAGCTGTCTATTTTTTGAGATAGCGCACTAATATCAGCGACGGCATATTGTTTAACCGCTGCTATATCCTCACTAATTTGCTTACGGACTGGAAGAAACTCTAGTGAACCACGTTCAACCAGCAAACTATCTGCCAACTTAAATGCGGCAATAGCACCTGCTTGATCTTGTTTTAAATTAAAGCGCTGCACTGCAGTTTGTAATAAAAAATGCACTTCGCCCAATGACCAATCTTTTATGGTTGGCGTTTGTATTTTAACGATAGCTTCTTGTTGTTTTGTGAGCGCTTCAACCTGCGTGTAAACTGTTTCGGCAATGTGTTGAGTGCTATCTTGAATATTACGCAATTCGTGCATGGCACTATCAAGATGCGCCTTATTATTTTTGAAGTTATCATTTATTTCTTTTTCTAGGACAGCGACCCTTTCTTGCTTGGCAAAATTAGGTAATTCTTTTCTGATTTGTTCAACGCCTTGTACGCCCGCTTTGGCTTTATCATGAATTCTTAGCCAATTTTTGTAGCCCGCTGCGATACCAACCATGGTAAAAAACAAAGCCAACCAAGCAAGGAATTGCGTAAATCGTGTACGTCGATTTAATCTGCGTAATAATTTTTGTTGCTCATCTTCCATATCTTAATTACGTTCTTATCAATAGTTACGTTCTAATCAAAAAAATCTGTTAGATTTTTAAAAAGTGTTGCATCGCTAGGATCTTCCGCGATCAGTAGTTTACCTTGAAAACTGTCTGGAATCTTCTTTTGCATTCTAGCGCTTCCTAGCATCAAGGTAAGTTGATTAACCCAATTTTCTTCTTGCGCTAGCCCAAAGAAGTTAGCTACGCTGGCCCCACTGGTTAACAAAATTATATCTAGCTCGTCTTGCTTGGCGCATTGCTCTAAAAAATCTAAATCCTTTTTCGGACAAGCTCTTTGGTAGGTATTTATATAATCAACACTAGCGCCCTTCTTTTGAAGTTCATCACGCAAAAAATATCTTCCACCCTCGCCACGAATTATAGCAATTTTTTTACCCGCACAATAATCACTAAACTCAGGCATTGAGAGCAATGCCTCGCTGTTAAAAATTTCTTTAGGGCAAAAATCTATTTTTATACCCAGGTGTTCCAAAGCACCTGCTGTCTTTTTCCCTGTGGTTGCCACTTTTACATTCTGTAATACAGATGGAGATATTTTCTCAAACGTGTAATTAACCGCATTAGCGCTCACAAAAACAACAAGATCATAAGCCTGTAAATTATCTAACTGCTTTTCAAGCAAACCCAAATCTGCTGGCGGGATAATCTCAATCAATGGAAATAAGATTGGTTTTGCACCCACTGATTCTAATTTACGCTTTAAATTTTCGCTTTGATGTGATGGGCGTGTAATAACAATCCATTTATCTTTTAATGGCGCTGTTTGGGACATGCTAATTAGTGCTCTATGCCTAAAAGCTTCAATACTTCACCACCGCCTTGCGACAGTAAATCTTCGGCAACAGCGATACCTAATACTTCAGCATCATCTTGTGAGCCTTGTTTTTCAGAGCGGAATATTTTTGACCCATCAGGGAAGCCAATCAAGCCGCGCAAGCGCATTTGGTTATTATCAAGCAACTCGGCAAAGCCACCAATGGGTACTTGGCAGCCACCATTTAAACGCGTGTTTTGCGCTCTCTCTGCTCTCACACGAATAGCGGTGTTTTTATGATTCAGCGGCGCAAGCAAGGCGTTAATCTCATCGTCATCACTACGACACTCAATCCCCACCGCACCCTGCCCAATCGCTGGCAAACTATCATCTGTGGATATGCTATGAGCGATGCGATCTTCAAAGCCAAGGCGAATCAAGCCCGCCGATGCCAAAATAATCGCATCATAATCACCATTATCTAGCTTGCCTAAACGTGAGTTTACATTGCCACGCAAATCTAGAATTTCAATATCAGGACGCGCTTCTTTTATTTGTGTTTGACGACGTAAGCTACAAGTTCCCACCTTTGCATTGAGTGGCAAATCTTTAAGACTCTTAACCGTATTTGAGACAAAAGCATCGGTTGGATTTTCTCGCTCCATCACTACTGACAAGTGCAAGCCTTCAGGAAAAGCCATCGGCACATCTTTCATCGAATGAACCGCAATATCAGCAATACCTTCGAGCATCCCTACTTCCAGCTCTTTTACAAAAAGGCCTTTGCCACCAATTTTAGCTAGTGGCGTATCTAATATTTTATCGCCCTGCGTTGTCATCGTAACAAGCTCTACACTTAAATCAGGATGATACATTTGCAGTTGACGCGAAACTTCATTCGCCTGCCATAGCGCCAAGGGACTTTTTCGGGTAGCAATTCGTATTGTTTTTGACATATTTAAGAAGGTATCTCTACACTTTGTAAGCGTTTATCACATCGCTTTTGAGCACTGTAACGTACATGCTATAGTTGAACCCCGAACTTTACGTTAAAACCTGCTGTGAGGCAAAACAGAACCATGAAATTTTTATTAAGCAGTTTGCTTTTATTACTAACTTTAAACACCGTAAATGCGTTCGCATCGGATGATGAAGTTATTTCTGCATTAATGGAGGAAAATAACTTTCAGTTATTAGCCAAAACGATGAAAGAAAAGTCTCTAGGTTTGGTGCTGATGCTTCACGCCGAGGACTGTCCATATTGCGAACTAATGGAAGATGAAATATTAAGCCCTATGGTCAAAAGCGAAGAATATGATAAAAAAGTATTGATTCGTAAACTACAAATTGATGATACAAGAAGCATTGTCAATTTTTCAGGCGCCATCGTTGATCCTTCTTATTTCTCAGATAAATTCAACGCGTATATAACACCAACTTTAGTTTTCTTGGATTACCAAGGTAAAGAAAGAGTTACTCAAATGGTCGGCATTAATACCGTAGAAATGTTTGGCGGCTACCTAGACATTGAAATAGACAAGCTCGCAAAAGAATTACAAGCAGAAGAAAGTAACAATAAAAAGACGACTCAAATAGATTAAACCGACCACACCCCCCTAGTTTTACATGATTGTTTATTTATATTTGTAATATCTTGAATTAAGCGCGCCACGCTATACACTTAACCCATGTTTAATATTGCACTCTTTGAGCCTGAAATCCCGCCTAATACAGGCAACATCATGCGCTTGTGCGCCAACACAGGTTGCCACCTACATTTAATACATCCGCTAGGTTTTGATTTGGATGAAAAAAAACTACGACGTGCAGGTATGGATTATCGCGATATGGCAACCGTTAAAGAACACGCTAATTTCGAAGATTTCCTCGAATTTTATCAAGGGGAAAATATCTACGCATTAACCACAAAAGGAACCTGTGGCTATCATCAAACTGAATTCAAACCAGATGATGTACTGCTCTTTGGGCCAGAAACACGCGGCTTGCCTGATGAGGTTCTTTCCTCATTGAGCGACACCCAAAAACTTCGTTTACCCATGCTTGCGGATAGCCGCAGTTTAAATTTATCAAACACCGTTGCCATCGTCACTTATGAAGCGCTACGCCAACAACATTTTAAAGGTCTAGGTTGAAGATGAAAATAATACGTGGACTCAATTCTTTAACCCCCGATGATATTGGCTGTGTCGCTAGCATTGGCAACTTTGATGGTTTACACCTTGGGCACCGTAAAATCATCAGCCAGTTAAAAGAGAAATCAATAACTTTAAACTTGCCACTGACCATTATTAGCTTTGAGCCACTGCCCTCAGAATACTTTATGCCCCAACCACCCGCTAGAATTTATCCGCTACGCGACAAAATCCGTCTACTACAAAGCTTAGGCGTTGATAACTTTCTTTTCTTAAAATTTGATGCTTCGCTTGCTCAGCAGTCTCCCGAAGATTTTGTAAATGACGTTTTAATAAAAAAACTAGGCGTGAAGTACCTTGTCGTGGGTGATGATTTCCGTTTTGGTCATCAACGTAAAGGAGATTTTCAGCTAATAAGGAAAATAGGCGATAAAAAAAGAATGCAAGTTGTTGATACCTCAACTTGTGATCATGACCATAAGCGCATTAGTAGCACCCGTATACGCACATTGTTAGCAGCAGGCAATATTAAATCAGCCAATGAGTTATTAGGCGCTCGCTATCAACTCTCAGGCAGAGTACGTCATGGCGATAAGCGCGGAAGGACGATAGGCTTTCCGACGCTTAATTTGAAAATGCTAGATCATCTAGCACCAGCGAATGGTGTTTATGCAATAAGAGTAACTGGCTTATCGGATAAGCCGCTAAACGGCGTTGCTAACCTTGGTGCTCGCCCAACCGTTGGCGGAACTGAAAGCCGACTGGAAGCACATCTATTTGATTATGAAGAAAATGTGTATGGGCAATACATTTGTGTTGAACTGGTCGAATTTTTACGCGCAGAGAAAAAGCTTGAGGATTTTGACGCGCTGAAGTTACAGATTTTGAATGATGCTAAACACGCTCGAAGTATCCTGATTAAGTAGTTCCATAAAACTATTGCAAAAAAAAATACCTCCATCATGGCAGGTATTTTTGCGTGCTTTTATTAGAACCTAATTCCAATAAATATCAACTTTGCGACGCCCCCATTTAAATGCTCTGCGCTTATTCATACCCATATAAATATCTATTTTCTTTTTCCAGCGCTTATTCATTTTATCAAGTACTCGGTACTCGCCTTTAAGGCCTTTAATACGAACTTTTTGCCCGCGCTTTAAGCCATATACTTTTAAAAGGTCACGAGAAACGGCGATAGATTTCATCCCAGGCTTAAGGCGGTCTCCCCAAGCAGCGATATTTGGCGTGCTGTCGGTTTGATTAACATGAGAAGTGTAAGCCGTTGCTGTCACACGTAAGCTTCTTGCATAGGATTTATTTCTATTACTACCTTTTACTTTTAATACGCGCTTTGGCTTACTAGGTGTAAAAGATGCTTTTAGCAAAGCAGGTTTACGATCAGAAAACTTCTGTAATACTTTTTCTTTGACCAAAGCAGCATAAATTGCTTCTATCTGAGAAACTTGGGTTTTGTTCTTTTCAATGCTTTTTGCAGCGTTTCTACTGTTGGGGGCAGCAGTAACAGAGCTTGTAACAACTACAAGCACTACCGTGCTTATAAATGCATTTACTGTTCTATTAAACATTATACATTCCTTTTTTTAGTGAGACTTCAAAGGGGTAAGTCTCAACTTGCGGCGCATATTAGCAAACGATAATTTACTTATAAAGTTTTTTTTTAACTATTTTTGATCTAAGTTTAAGCAACGCTACGACAGCCCGCATTCTTGATAGTTCATTGTTCTTATTAAGTCTTTATGAGAGAATCGCGTTCGTCAAATCACATAACAGGATAAAGATATATTATGCATAAACAGCATGGATTGCTCTCCTCTAAATTAACCTCCTCGTTCTTTGCAAAGCTCTTTGCCAAGTTCTCTATCATTTGTATTGCAGCGACACTACTAAACGCTTGTGATAATAATGACGATAAGTTAAAAAAAGCAGCGACAGAAGAAGATAAAACCATTGTCTTGTCGGCAAGCGGTATTGGCCCCATCAACGCAACAACCTCATTCAATATGCACCAAATGACATTGGCATTTAATGATTTCAATGTCGTTGAAGAATTAAACTTTCAATCGGGATCCCCATTCCCTGTCATTCGCATATCTGAAGGCGTGAAAACGGTTATGACCATTATTCCTGATGGCTCACAGCAGAATATTTTCTCTATCATCGTTGAAGATAATATTGTCGTAAATAGCTTAGGGCATCACCTAGGCACAAATTACAGCGAAATTTATACCTACGGACAAAATGAAGAATGCCAAGCAGGTACTGATGATATGTCGGGCAAGGTGATTTGTTACGCGCCAAAAACACCGAATATTCTATATGTTTTTAACGGCAAATGGGATGGCGAACTGGGTAAAGTTCCTACAGCTGATATTTTGCAAGGCTGGGGACTTGAATCTATTATCTGGCGACCAAAATAAACCATGACAACCGAACAAATCTTGCAAGAACGAAGCGACTCAAAATGCGAGCTTTGCACATCAAACGATAAACTTGGCGCTTATCACGTAACACCCAGTGACGAAAGCGCAGACCAAAGCATTTTGATCTGCGAAACCTGCCGCGAACAAATAACCGACCCTACAACCAGCGATGCAAACCACTGGCGTTGTTTAAACGACAGCATGTGGGCACCCGTACCCGCCGTTCAAGTTATGGCTTGGCGAATACTCAACAGCATAAAAGCAGAAGGCTGGCCGCAAGACTTATTGGAT
>CAYOHT010000046.1:0-11705 GCA_964403815.1 uncultured Cocleimonas sp. | reverse complement strand
CAGGTGAGGCAACAGATGCACTAGCTAATGATGTAAATATGTCTGATAGTATTACGATACTTTCAGAGCTTTACGACTTAGGAGTTAAATCAGCCACCTATACTAAAGGTGTAGAATCACGTACACCAGAAGTGAACGGACAAGCAGCATCAGCACTATTCGCAGGTTCACCATTACCTATACTATATGATGAAGTAGTTAAGAAACGTTTCATGCTAGCCTTCATGTCAAAACTAGCAAGAAGATCTTTCTTTGTGTTTGCACCAGACAAGATCAAAAGTAAGGACTTTACTTTAGAAGAGGATCCTATGGGAGCTTTAATGGCTTACAACGAGGATTTAAATACAGAAGCTAAAGTAGCTAGAGTATCAATAAATGAGTACATGAAAAGTGTAGCCGAATATCACCTACCTAAAGCAGGTACTACACTGGAGTTACATAAAGATGTATTTAGACTATTCAATGTATATTTAAAGTATAATGAAAAATTAGCTGACACTTATGTAAACCAAGAATCAACCTACGGACTTATTCGTAGACATAATCAATGGAAAGCACTAAAGCTAGCTGCAGCCTTTGCAGTGTTAGACAAGTCTGACATAGTATCAGCAGAGAACTACATCCACGCTATACAGTTCTGTGAGTCCTTAGATGGAGATATGTCAAACTTTGAAGTAGAACTAAGTAAAACTTACTATGAGAGGTTTTCTGACTACATAAAAACTAAAGTGCTAGAATGTGGAAAAGCTACTATTGGAGTACATGACATAAAAAAACAAGGTTTCCTGTCATCAGTATCTAAAGTAAGATTACTAGAGTTGGTGTTGCTATGTTCAGAGTATGACACTTCTGGGGTATACTCAGTGTCTGAAAGTGGTTCTTCTGTATCTTACGAGCCTATAGTTAAAACTGATACAATAAATCTAACTTATAAAGAAATAGATAACAGTAATATACGTGAGGTATATAGCACTTATGAAGATATAACTTCTACTGAGGGTAAAGGTGCTTTAACAACAGCTAAACAAAAAGTAGCTTCCACGGCAGTTAACGAATTTACTTCTGTAGACACTGTGTTTTCTGACTTAACCAAACTACTAGCAGAAGACTTTGCGTATAGCCCGTTTGTGTTTAAAAACAACACTAGAGGTAGGGACAATGTGGTAGGTGGTGCTAAATGGTTAGTGTTCGACATAGACGATTCAGCAATATCAGCTTCTGAAGCTCACTTAATGCTAAACAGTGTAAATCACCATATAGCATTATCTAGTGACACTGCCAACATATATAAGTTCAGAGTACTATTAGAGTTAGACTCTGTAGTTAACGTGGACCACTCGGTTTGGAAGAACTTTATGTTGCTAGTATCAGAACACTTAGCATTAAATACAGACCCACTACCACAGTCTCAAGTATTCTTCTCCTATGAAGGACATACAGTATATACTCAACTAGACGCACAGCCTTTAGACGTACAACCGTTCATAACGGAAGCATTACGTTTAGTTGAGGAAAAGCCTAACACAAAAAATGTAACTTCATCTGAATCTAAAACTATGTTATCTGACCCATTACAAACATTCAGTTATGCTTTCTTTGCTCCTGAAGGTATGGGTAGTTTATCAATGATACGGGCTGTTTATCACGCTAAGCGACTAGGTTGTAACCTAGAACAGGTAACTCAACTAGTTATAGACATCAACAACTATTGGTATTCAAAAATGGATGATGATAGATTAAATAATACAGTATTAGCCCAGGTTAAACGTATATTCAATTAAGGTGTACTGGTGGTTTACAATAGAAATAAGTTAGGCCTAAAAAGGACATATAATGAAAGTAATAAAGAGAAACAATAGAGGTAAAGTTGACTTCGATCTAGATAATATAATCTTAGCGGTAGCTAAAGCACAAGGAAGAGTGGTTAGTAATAACGATAATTTACCTTTAGAAATAGCTACTAGAGTCGAGGAGGAGCTTATAGAAGAAGGTACATTAGAAATATCAGTAGACGAACTACACACACTCGTAGAAAATGAGCTAATGAATCAAAAAGCATTTGATACTGCAAGAGAGTACATATCTTACAGAAAAACTCACATGCCTGATATATTCCGTCCTCGTGATACTTACCGCCCTTACGAGTACCCAGAAGTAATAGACTACGTAGACGCTATACACAAAAGCTTTTGGACAGTAGATGAGTTCCAATTCAACAGTGATATTGGGGACTATAGATCTAAAATGTCTCCTGAGGAGAAGGAGGCTACTAGACGTATGGTGCTTGCTATAGCCACTATAGAGGTCAAAGTAAAGAACTTCTGGGGAAAACTAGCTGACAGGCTACCTAAGGCAGAAATAGCTGAGGTAGGTGCTGTATTTGCCTCTAATGAAGTAGTCCACTCTCATGCGTACGCAAAAATACTAAGCTTACTAGGGCTAAACGAAGATTTCGCTGAAGTAGCTAAAGTACCTGCCATAAAGAAAAGGTTAGCTTACTTAGATAAATCTATGAGTTCCTCTACTACAGACCAAGAATATATGGAAACAATATTATTATTTACCTTATTTGTAGAGAATGTATCACTATTTAGCCAATTCCTAACCTTATCCACTATAAATAAGGATAAACAATACCTAAACGGTGTAACGGCTGTAATAAACGCTACAAATTTAGAAGAGCAAATTCACGGAAAGTTCGGTAGTTACTTAATAAACACTATGAGAGATGAAAACCCTGGTTGGTTCGATTCGGACTTAGACGACCGTATACAGATACTAGTTCAAGAAGCCTTTGAAGCTGAAAGGCAAATAATTGAGTGGTTTTTTGAAGAGGGGGAAGTAACTTCTATATCTAAAAAAGAAGTTATAGAGTATACTAAGAAACGCTTTAACTCTGGATTAGTAGACGCTGGGTTCAAAGAACACTTCGTCGTAGACGCAGAACTACTAGAAAGCACAGAATGGTTTGATGTACAAAACATCACTACTACTCATAGTGACTTCTTCGTACGTAGACCTGCTAATTACTCCAAAGGTAAAAACTTCGACCCCAATGACATAATTTAAAGGAACAACATGAGTAATCAACCATTTTATTGGCTTAACGACCTATCACGCACTTTTTTATCTAAAGGATACTTACAGGAAGGAGAGACAGCAGAACAGAGAGTAAAACAAATAGCTGACCGAGCAGAGACCTTACTAGGTATCTCAGGTTTCAGTGATAAGTTCTATAATTACATGTCTAAAGGCTATTACAGCCTATCCTCACCTGTGTGGTCAAACTATGGGAGAAGTAATAGGTCTATGCCTGTTTCTTGCTTCGGTAGTTCCATACAAGACTCCGTAACTGACATCTTACAAACAGCTGCAGAAATAGGTCAGATGAGTAAGTTTGGTGGAGGAACAGCAATAGACCTATCTAATTTAAGGTCTAGAGGAGAAAGTATTCACCAAAACGGAGAGTCTAGTGGAGCAGTAAGCTTCTTAGAGCTTTTTCAAGCAGTTACTGCTACAATCAATCAAGGTTCACGTAGAGGCAAGACTGCAGCATACTTAGATGTATCTCACCCAGATATTGATGAGTTTCTAGATGTAGGTACTGAAGGTAATCTAATACAATCTATGACAACAGGTGTAGTAATACCTGAAGGGTGGATGCAATCTATGATTGCTGGTGACTACGATAAAAGAGTTATCTGGGCTAAAGTTATTAAACGTAGATCAGAGATAGGCTACCCTTACATCCTGTACAAGGATAATGTGAATAATAATAAGCCAGAAGTTTATAAGGATCTAAATTTAGATATAAATCATAGCCAATTATGCTCAGAGATTTTACTACCTACAGACGAAAATAATTCCTTTGTTTGTGTACTATCGAGTATGAACCTACTAAACTATGATGAGTGGAAAAACACTGATGCAGTAGAAACTTTAGTGTACTTTTTAGACTCCGTAATAACTGAGTTCTTAACAAAGTTAGAGATGTACAGAGACTCCCCCACAAAGGAAGACCAAGGTGCATTTAGATCTATGTCTAAAGCATATAACTTCGCTAAAACCCATCGTGCATTAGGGTTAGGAGTGCTAGGTTGGCACTCGTTACTACAGTCTAAACTATTACCTTTTGACAGTAAAGATACCGCAAAGCTAAACCTAGAGGTATCTAAGCTGATTAAAAATAGGTCTTACAAAGCCTCAGAGGAGTTAGCTACCAGGTATGGTGAGCCAAGTCTTTTAAAAGGTTATGGTAGACGTAATACCACACTAACTGCTATTGCACCAACTACTTCCTCAGCATTTATGCTAGGGCAGGTATCTCAGTCTATTGAACCTATATTCTCTAACTGTTATATCAAAGATGTTGCTAACAGTAAAGTAGTAATAAAAAATCTACAGTTACAAAAAATACTAGAAGATAGAGGTCATAACACTAAACAGGTATGGGACTCAATTCGAGATGCTGATGGATCTGTACAACATTTACCTGATAGCGTTCTATCTCAGGAATTAAAGAAAGTATTTCTAACCTTTCAAGAGGTAGACCAAGAAGTAATACTATACCAAGCTGCAGTAAGGCAAGATTGCATGTTAGATCAAACCCAGTCCTTAAACTTAAAAGTAGGTAACAACTTAACTCCTAAAGAGATAAGTCAGCTACACATAAAAGCTTGGAGACTAGGAATATCTACCTTGTACTATATGCACTCAGTAAACTTTGCTCAAGACATGCTACGTAGTGGCTGTGTTGCTTGTGAAGGGTAGTAAAAGATCACCTGAGCCCTGACAGAGTAAACTGTAAATCTGACAGTGGAGAATAGGTCCACACTTATTTTAATAATAACCAAGGAAGCACAAATGAAAAATTATAATAGTATAATTGTCTTAGTGAAATTACTTATTGAGCAAGCAGAAGCGTATAAAGAACGCCCTACAAAGATACAGTCTCAGAAAATAAGAGTTACTTTAAACACGATTAAACAAGGTATTACTAAAGCTAAAACAGCCTTAGTAGAACAGGATAAATTATGACGGATAAACACTATAACCAAATTATGACATTTATAGTGGAACAACAAAAAAATTACTTACGTAAATCTAACATGGGTAATTTTAGTCTTAAGGAAAATGAGGAAGAGTGCGGGTTTACACCTACAATAAGTAAAAAATTTACAGGCAATGAGAATTCTACTAAACAGAAACCTATTAAACCTAAGACTACCTACCATAAAGAGTTCACTAATAGGATGATTGAAACAAAGACAGCTGATGTTTATGATGTCCTAAACATGTTTTCAATTACCTGCCCTATGGTACAACATGCCTTGAAAAAACTCCTAGTTACTGGTGGTAGGTCTGGCGGAAAATCAGAAATACAAGACTTGAAAGAGGCAGCAATGTCTATTGAACAAGCTATCCAGGAACTAAAGCCCTAAATCCTTAAACCTATGCTAGTTGACGGTTAATACTAGCTTTAATTAACTGAAAAGGAACACCAATGGAAATTCCATTACAACTACCAAGAGATAAAGTAACGATTTGGGACGAACACGCACCAATCGTAAAACAAAAAGAAGATACTTACATAGTATACCTAACTGACGCGCTAGAAGAGCCTAGCTACTACAATAAACTAATACACTTATTGAATGAAGCGACTGAACAAACTACTTTTTCATTCGTTATAAACTGCGGTGGTGGCGTAGTATATACAGCAGTGATGATAGTAGATGCTATGCGTAATAGTAAAGCCAAAGTACATACCCACTGTACAGGTATAATAGCTTCAGCAGCAACAGTAATAGCTCTACAGTCAGACACACTGACAATAGCTGATCACTCTGCTTTTATGATACATAACTACTCTAGTGGTGTTTCTGGTAAAGGTGGAGAAATTGAAGCACAACAAAAGTTTATGACTAAAAATCTAAAAAGAGCCTTTTCTACTTACTACCAAGGATTCTTAACATCTAGAGAAATAACTAGTGTAATAGGCGATAAAGATAAATGGTTATCTGCTGAAGATGTAAGAGAGCGTTGGAATAATAAACTATCAACAAAAAGGAAGTAACATGTTAAACCCAATTAAGCAAATATACGCATTTAACCATAAGACAAGGTTAGTAAGGGATGGTTATAGTGACCAATTAGAATCTTCTATGATTATAGAAGAAGCCTTAGAGGGTCTTACCTCTATCCCTGAATTAGCTTCTTGTCTAAAAACACCTCTAGAATTATCTAATAGTCCTACCGCTGTTGCTAGACGTATAGTTACCCTAGCTGACCAAGGAGATACTACTATAAGTAATGTTGTCCGTCTAGACAAAGCATGTGACCAAGTAGTAATTGCTATAGGTTCAATGGTAAAGCTAGGACTAAATGTTAATCAAATCACTTCAGCTTTAAATATTGTAATGGCTACTAACAACGCTAAAGTAGACTGCCCTGTAGACTCTGAAGGTAAGTTAACTAAACCTGATGGTTGGGACGAAAAATATGCTCCTGAACCTAAACTAAAAGCTTTACTAAACCAAGTAGGTAATTAACATGGAACTATTAGTAATAGGTATCATTGTAGCTTTAAACATCATCATAGTTATGCTTAAAGTAAGGCACTCCCGTACAGCAGATGCTATACTAGACGCTTCTTTACTTTTGCTAGTAACTATAGTGTTTGGAGGCTCATACGCAGGATTAGTAGTAGCTACAGTAGCTTCTCTAATAATTAGTATTTACTTGTTTTTACACCCCCCAATATTCTTTTCCGGAAAAGATGGGTGGTTTACAAAGTTTAAACAAGAACTGAAGGATTTCTAGTGAAAAACTTCTTCACTTCTGTAGGGTTAGTGCTAGGAGCTACAATATTAATAATAACAACCCTAGCTATAATATACGTATCCTACCTACTAGCTATAGCGTTAGTAATAATAGGAGCCATATACTTAATATACCAAATACTTAAATTGCCTACCACTAATCGATAAAGTTGATTGCTGGAGGGGTAATAACTCCCATAAAACTATCAAGAGGACTATATATAGGTACGATAGTATCTTTTATTAAAAAGGATTGGTCATTAATGTCAGAGTAATCTAATACAAAATTCTGCCCTAATATACTTGCTAAAGTCTTTATAGGGTGCTTAGAACCTGTAGTAAGTATAATACGCTGAATACTCTTAGTATACTTAGTAAACATTAATACACCTATCCTATTTAAATATTCCTCTGTTGCAGAAGAAGGTTTACTATAGTTTATATACGTAGATAATAAATTATACATTCTAACCTTCTTCTCTCTAGCCTTAAAACTATTCAATTCTACACCCTTCAATACTTTCTTACTTGGGTAATTATCCCCCTTGTCTTCTAGCCACCATTCTGGCAGTTTCATAACCCCATTTCCCTGCTTTTCAGCTACTTTTTTAGCTTTCTTATTCTGTACATCTCTAGCAATTAAATCTGAGTATTGTAATACCTGCTGATTAAACTTATACCAAGCTGTGTCTTTAGTTAAATACAAACTTTTTAACCCTACCTTAACCAATTTAGGTGCCTTATCTAGTATGCTATCTACCTTTTTAGTTACTAAATTACTATCTTTCTTTTCTTCTTCTGTATTAAAATCCTCAACAATAGCTTGGTACATACCAGCTTCATATAACTCATGTACTGAATTAGCTTCCATCTGTGCTACCTTCAAGGAAACCATCTGAGTATTCTTTATTATTCTATTCCTTATAGTAGTCTTATTAGTATTGCTTTCTAGTGCAGCTGTATCTGCATTTATTGATATTCTTAATGTAGCTACTTCCTGATGTAATTTCATATAGCCTTTTACATCCCTAAGACTATCTAGGTACATTGAAAATATATTAGTGGGATCTACTAACGCCATATAAGCAAAGTTACTTACTATATTAGCTATAAGAACAATAGGCATCTTCAGTAATATATTACCTTTATATATCCTAACTAAATCTATCCAAAAGTTCTCTATAAGCTTAATTACATGTTTTAATTGATGGCTAGTTATGTTCTTAAGTCCCCAAGCATTTATCAAACTTAAATGTCTATTACCAAACAAAATACTAACTAATTCTGTAGGTATTGCCATAGTCTTATCCGATCTACCTTCTATAAACCCTTTAAAGACTTTAGGTAACATCTTATATAACTCTAAACTCTTACCTGTACTAGTAGGCCCTATAAGTGTGTACTCAGTAGTTCCATCAACACCTATAAGCCCACTAACCCAGTTCTCGTCCATGTGATCTTTAATAAATGAAAGTACTTTCTTATTTTGTACTTCTGTGTCTAATTTCTCCCTAACACTTGCATAAGATTTAGGTAATACCTCTGATATTTTAAAGTCTTGGTCAAAGAACTTTTCTTTACTAGCACTATCCATTACATATCTATAATCCGTAGTTATGCCTTGTGCATCTACTAAAGGTATTCTCCCATACTTTACCTTTTCAGGATCAAACACACCTTTTTCCATACTTTTAATTATTTTACTTTGTACTTCATCTACTTTTATCTTAGCTCTACTTGCCTGTTGTCGGGCATTTAAGCTACCTTCCTTGTACTTTAAATCTCTTATCCTTGTACCCTTACTATTCATATTATTCAATCTAGTAGCACCCCTAAATCTCTCGTTAGTAACTACTGAATCTCCTTTATATAAACTTAACTTTTTACCTCTATAATCACCTTCATGCCCTTCCACTTCTTTTATCCAAATATAACCCTGCTTCTCTAAAGCTTCTCTGTTTGCTGTAGGCTGTATATCCATAGTTATATCTTCATCAAACAATTCCTTAATGTACCCTGTTATCATATGACCTTCACTACTTTTAAACAGCTCCTTAGAGTCTTCTTTAAAGGCCTCATATAAATCAACAACTTTTCTAATACCCACAAACCTGTCCACCATAACACTCTCTGCTATAATCTTCTGATCTTCTTTAGTGTAAAGTAATGCTGTAAGAGATATTACCTTATCTAATGCAACCACTACCTCTTTATTAGCCTTCCTTCTGTGCTTACTATGAACTCCTTTAGCTATCTCTATAGCACTAATATTCAAAGCTTCATGACCTTTACCTGTAGCCATGTAATAACCCAAAGACGTAGCTTGACCTGTATTAAAGTTGTAATTATCTTTATCCAATTCTTTAAGCTTATGTTTAGCCCTGCCTATCTCTTTAACTAATACTTCTCTATTACTTAGTAATTCTCTAAACTCCTTGTTGTCATAACCTTTTGCTCCATATAAATGTGTCATATTAGTGCTTAAAAGTACTTTAGTTATAGCCTCTTCTTCTACCTCTGTAACACCTTTTTTACCGAAGAAGTCCCTTATAACAGCTTTAACGCCTTCTATATCCGTCATGCGTTCTCTATCTATAGCCTCTGCTCCTAGCTGTAACCACTCACTAGCTTTCATTGCATCTGTAGCCTCTACCATTCTACTAGCTACTTCTCTTACAAATCCTCCAGGCTTAATTTTGAAAGTACTAAACATTAAACCAAACCCAGAGGAATATCTTGAGTCAGTTAAAACTGCTATCATACTATTCTTATACCAATTAGCTCTTTCTAAGTAACTACCATTTATAGGGTACTTACCTAAACTACCTAGCTCTGGTTTAATTTTATCTATACCTTTTCCTATTAACGGTGCTATAGATCCCTCAAAGTCATTCAAATTATCTACAGCTACTTCAAATATACTTCTTTCCTGTAACTTCTTCTGATTAACATAACTATTAATAGCTCCAAATCTAGTAGCTAGTTCAAGCACTTCTTCATGTACATTACTATTTCTATCCTTAAACTTATAGTTACCTAATATAACATCTGATATAGTCCCTAATAATCCCATAACCTTTTCCCATAAGGTCTCTTTGCTATCGCGTAACTGTATAGTACTCATGTGCTTACGTAACTGAGGTACAGCTATAACCTTAGCTAAAAACTCAGCCTCACTATCTTTGCCTGCAAATATGTAATTATATAACTTTTTAGCCATAACTACTTCTACAGGGCTAGCATCTTCTTTATCTCCAGGTAATAAGTTCTCCCAAGAAGTATTAGTTAAAGCTTGCTTCATAGTGTGTCTTAATTCTCTTTTAACATTAAGAGCTTTAGGATCTTTAGAGTCTAATGCAAACTTAGTCATAGCATGCAATACCTCTTCTAAGTACACCTCTGCTTCTGTCTGTTGGTTACCTTCCTTCCTCTTCTTATTTGCTATATCTACTACTATAGTACCCTCCCCACTCTTAGATTCTATAAACCAACCTTTACTTTCTTTAGCTTCTTTATCTAGATATAGTGATACCTTATTAAAGAACTCGGGATCCATCTGACCTATGACCTTGTGCATAAAGTCCATTTCCTCAACACTATTCTTACCACCACCTAGCTCGTTTATTTCATCTAAGGTCTTATGTATAGTTCCTACATCTCCATGAGAGTAATCCTCTACCTTATCTCTATTAGATAAGTTTACTACACCTTTACCATTACTACCTAATGTCTTACTCTTATCATGGTCAGTATACTCAAAAGCATCTTCTAAGACAGCTGTGTATTTACCTAAGTCTTTTATAGTTACAGTTGTACCGTTACTTGTAATAGTTGAACTATTACCAGCTTTAAACACATAAGACAACATCTTACCTGCGAGGGTCTTAACCTTTACAGTAACATTACTTTCAGCGTAAGACACGTTGTGTACCTCATACTCTTTATAGCTTTCTACACCTTTCTTATTAACAGATACTCCTACAAGTAATTTATCATGCCCTTTAGGCTTGTAAAACACACCTTTAGTTCGTAAGGTACTACCTAACTCACTGACAGTCTTAGAAGTATAACTAACTAGCACTTGTTTTATTTTAGCTAACTCCTTAACCATAGCTTTGTTATGAGTCTTACCTTTAACTTTAGATAAGTCTTCTCTAACTTTAGATATTGTAGGTTCAGCCTTAGCTCTACTCTCATACTGTTTTCTCATTCTTTCAATAATGTCTAGTGCGTTATTACATGTGCTCATATACCACATACCTCTTTAGTATTTTTCAGATCGTTTATTACATTTGATAGTGTACCATTTTTATTTACTTTATTCACTTTCTTAGTACGGTGTACACTATTTTTACTACCTACCATATGTGATACACTGTAATCACCTTTATCTAACAAACTAAATAAGTTACTTCTCTCCCTAGCTATCTCTTCCGATAGGTACTGAACTGATTCATCTAAGTAATCTACCGCCTCTGTTAAAGTTAAATCTTCCCTACCTGCAGTAGTCTTTATATTTACCTTCTGTCTACTACTTGAGGCTTCCTCTATAGATTTTTTAGTTCTGTTAAATAAGTCTTCTACTTGTTCAAACACACTATAATTTCTATTAGTTTCTACATAACTTTTACTATATCTTTCACCTGCTTCCCATAGTGTTGTAAGGGGTGGTATTACCGCATCATGTATTATTACCATACCCTTAAAATCATTTACAACCTCACTTAGTTGTACACCATCTATAAAATGTATAGGCATTACAGAACCAGAGCTTACTGCAGCATCTAGTTTCTTAATTAAATGTCTTATAGTATAGCTACCAGCTTTTTTACCTGTTGCTTCAGGGTTTCTTGTAACTTTGGTACCAGAACTTATCCTACCCTC
>CAYOHT010000045.1:0-11822 GCA_964403815.1 uncultured Cocleimonas sp. | reverse complement strand
CGTTCTGTCCTCTGTGTGGTAGCGGTATTGTGTATGAATCGAGATTTGGGGGCAGAAAATACCACCCAAAAGAGCGTGTGATTGGCGTGACTATTAACGGTAAACACAAGGTTTATCCTTTTTCAGAATTAGCAAAGCTGAAAAGTAATGTTTTAAAGGATGCGTTTGCGGGGCAAGAATTACAACTGAGCTTCGATGCTGAAAACCGTGACGGCATGATCAAAGATGCCAGCGGAAAAACACTGCCCAGTATTAATACATTCTGGTTTGCTTGGTACGCATTTCATCCTGATACAAAAATATTCAAGGCTAAGAAATAGAAAGCACACCCCCCTAGTTTTACATGATGATTCAGGTATTAATTATCATGTAAAACTAGGGCCGAATTCATGAGGTTGAACATAGGCCGCGTTCCAACAACTGTTTGATGGCGCGCTTAATGGCTCAATTATCATTGGTTGAGAAGAGCTTAGTGAAAGGATTACTAACTTTATTGATATTCAAATGAATCACTTGTGAATGTTGAGGAAGAGAAACTCTTTCCTCTAATCAATAAACTCATGACAGGCAGTGAGTGGGCAAAAGTTGAAACACAGATGAAAGAAAAAGATGACCCATTGTTGGCTCTCGTGTGGAAGAGCATTATGAGGTTTGTATAAACAAGTAGAGAGCGACTAAACCACATAGGTAAATAGTACGCCCATAAAAATCGCCATACCTAAAACCACACCTAAGAAAGCTAGAATAAGCTGATTTTTAAACATAGATTTCAATAGGACTACTTCTGGCAAACTTGCGCCCGCACTGCCAATAATAAATGCCATGACTGCGCCAATACCCATGCCTTTTAGCACAAGAGCTTCACTTAATGGGATTAAAGTAATGGCGCGCAGGTATAATGGAATACCAATGACTGCGGCAAAAGGTATGGCCAGTGGGTTATCGTCGCCCGCATATTTAGTGATAAATTCGGTGGGGACAAAGCCATGAATAATCGAGCCGATTGATACGCCTACTAAGAGATAAGGCAGTGCTATTTTAAAGTCTGCCCACGCTACATCCCATATTCTGCGCCATTTACTGATTGTTTTTGGTGCAGGCTCAGGAGATGCATCGCAACAACTGGTTTCAGTTTCTTCGTTGGTTGAAGTATCACAACTGCTTGTTGAGCAAGAAGTATTGTTGCTTTCAAAAGGTTTGATAAACCGATCAAACTTAAGTTTTTCTAAAACATAACCTGCTACGACCGATACCCCCATTGCGATTGAGAAATACAAAATGGCGATTTTGATCCCGAAGGTAATTACAAATAGTGAAATAACAATGGGGTTGAGTAATGGGCTTGAAAACAGAAACACCATCATCGGGCCAAAGCCTGCTTTAGCGCGCAATAATCCCTTCAGAAAGGGGATGGTAGAACATGAACAAAAAGGTGTGATTGAGCCTAGCAAAGCCGCAATAAAATAACCTTTGCCATTTTTAGAGCTTAAAATGCTTTCTATTTTTTCGGGTGGAATATATTCCTGTAAAACACCAACGATATAGCTGATGGCTAAAAAAAGGATGGTGAGTTCTACCGCTAGAAAGATAAACATTTCTAGCGTGGATTTTATCATTGCAATTGTTTCTGGTGACATATTATGTAATCCATCATGTAAAACTAGGGGGGTGTGCTTTATATTTCTACAAATATCGAAATATAAACAACCATTAAATACATGTCAAAACATTTCTGCTATTATCGAAATATAAATAAGGAGAGTTTTTAAAGTGGAAATAGAACAAGCCGCCAAGGCACTAAAAGAATTAGGTCATCCAACACGCTTAAGTTTATTTAAGGTACTGGTAAAGGCTGGCTATGTTGGGCTTCCTGTTGGCGATATCAAGGAAAAGCTAGGTATTCCAAACTCAACTCTATCACACCATATTTCAAAACTGATCACTGTTAATTTGATTAGACAAAAACGTGACGGTCGAACGCTATTTTGTATTCCGCAATACAGTAGTTTGAATGAACTGATCGTTTTTTTACAGGATGAATGTTGTTTGGGTGATGATGCTAGCTGTAATCAGGATGATGAAGGGATTAGCAAAAAACATCATGTAAAAGTGGGGGGGTGTACTTCGACTCCGCTCAGCAGAACTGCTTCCTAAATGTCTTTACCACAAAACATTGAACACTCCGTGCCTCGCACAAACACAGATCAATCCATAATAAACCATCAAGCTGATTTAAAAGCCTGTTCGCGTTGCCCAGAAATGATCCAACCCGTGATAACAGGCACGCCTGTGGCATCATCCATTATGATTATCGGGCAAGCCCCTGGAATTCGAGAAGGTGATATTGGTCGCCCTTTTGGTTGGACGGCGGGTAAAACGCTGTTCAAATGGTTTTCATCCATTGGTGTGGATGAAGCAGAGTTTCGTGAACAAGTTTATATGGCGGCGGTGTGCCGTTGCTTTCCAGGTAAAAATCCAAAAGGTAGTGGTGATCGTGTGCCTGATAAACAAGAAATTGCCACTTGCAAGCATTGGTTAGAAGAAGAGTACCAACTCCTCCAGCCAAAGCTGATTATCCCTGTAGGTAAATTAGCAATCACACAATACTTAAGCGCAAAAAAACTGGTAGATGTTGTAGGGCAACAGTTTGTGATTGATACACCTTTACTGCAGGCTGACTGCATCCCTTTGCCACATCCATCAGGGCTTTCTACTTGGTTTAATATGGAACCAGGCAAGTCTTTATTGCAAGATGCCTTGGCTTTGATTGAAGCACATAGTGCTTGGCAAGAAATAATCGATACTAAGCTTGCGTAAAAGTGGGGGGGTGTGCTTTTATACTCACTATTTGTACAGTAAAAGCGTGGTTCTAAATGCGTAAACTAATGGCCGTTGCCGTTATAATTATAACTTTATTGTTGCTGTTATTTGTCTTCTCGGCAACGCGTAATGCGTTGGATGTGTGGCAACGCTTGCAAGAGCTACCTGCGCCGTTGTTTTATACCTATTCTGCTTTAATTGTTGGCGTTATTCTTTTCAGCTTTTGGTTGGTTTATAAACTGCTACGACCTTCACAAAACTCTCTTGATTTTGAAAACAAAGAAGTCTCTCAAGAAAATATCTTAGAAGAACTCGAGCATGCTGAAGAAGTTGGTATGGAAACGAGTAATCTTCGCCGCGAAATTGAACATTTAGAAGAACGAAAAGCGACAGGGAAAATCTATGTTGCGCTTTTTGGCAATGTCAGCACAGGCAAGTCATCAATTATCAAAGCGGTTTTACCCGATGCGGAATTGGATATAAATGTGCGTGGTGGTTCAACACAAGAGATAAAAGAGTACACATGGAAGAGTAGCTCGGGTGATCAACTGGTTTTAACTGATTTGCCCGGTCGTAATGAAGCCGATGGTTCATTGGATGAGATGGCGCAGGATGAGGCTGTGCGCGCGCAGTTGGTTATTTATGTCACCGATTCAGATTTGTCGCGCAGCCAGTTTGAAGATATTAAACAGTTACAAAGCTACGGCAAGCCGATGATTGTCGCGCTAAATAAAAGTGATCGCTTTAATGATGAAGAAAAGGAACTGATTTCTACACGTTTTGCGGAACACTTTGCAGAGGGTAATGGTCAGAATAGTATTGAGAATAAGATTAAGCAGGTTTTCGTACAATCAGGTGGTGAAGAAGAAATCCTCAAAATCTACCCCGATGGACGTGAGGAAAAAGTTATTCGCGAGCGTAAAGCCGATGTATCAGCGCTTGCCGAAGCGATGCAAGATGAAATTGATGCACAAAGCGACGTATTAGAATCGTTGCGTGATGCCAGTGTTTTTGTGCTGGTAAAACAAAAGCTAGATGTAGCTAAAGATGAGTTTCGCCAAGAAAAAGCAGAAGCTATTATCAAAAGCTCAACACGCAAAGCAGTATTTGGTGCGTTGGCGGCGATTAGCCCAGGGTCTGATTTGGTGATTCAAGGGCTGCTTGGCACGCAAATGGTGAAAAGTCTTTGTGGTTTGTATAACGTACCTGTACGCCAGTTGGATATTGATAAACTGCTAGACTTCAGTGGTGGACAAATGAAAAAAAGTGCGCCGATACTTTTGGCTGTTGCAGGTAATGGACTGAAAGCATTCCCAGGAATTGGTACGGTAACAGGTGGGCTTACCCATGCGGTGGCATATGGAATGATCTTTGATGCATTGGGTCATTCCATCAATAAAACGTTGCAACAACGAGGCAAGCTACAACCTGCACCTGTTGCCATTACTTTTAAGGAGATGCTAAATGAAAATCTTGAAGCGCGCGCAAAGCTATTTGCCAAGCTGGTTTTCGACAACCGAAAAAAGTGATGGTATCGAAAATCTTGAGGAACAAGGGGTGAGAACAGGCACAGGCAATAAAAATGTCGACCTAGCCAAAGAAAGTCTATCACAACTCTTAGATGATTCACGTGTGCCTGATTCGGTGCGTGATGTGTTACGAAATGAATACAAACAATTACGCGTAATGATGGATAAATTAGAAAATGGTCATTTACATATTGCCGTTTTTGGTCGCGTGAGTGTGGGTAAATCCTCTGTGCTTAATGCTTTACTGGGCAAAGAAGCGTTTAGCGTGAGTATTTTACATGGGGAAACGAAAACAGAAGGCATTGAAGAATGGCAAGAAGTGGATGCTGGCGGTGTATACCTTATCGACACACCAGGCATCAATGAAATAGACGGTGAAGAACGTGAACGCTTGGCGCATGAGGTGGCGAGTCGATCTGATTTATTGCTCTTTGTAATTGATAGCGATCTTACCGATGTAGAATTGAATGCGCTCAAAATGGTGGCGGCTACGAATCGCCCCATTATTTTAGTGGTGAATAAAGCTGATCAATACAATGAAGATGAAGTATTGCAGTTGCGTACCATTATTCGTAAACGCGTTGCAGGCATAATTGCACCTGAAAATATCGTCTTTAGTGCTGCATCTCCAAGTAAACAAACAGTGATTTATGTGGATGATGATGGCAATGAAAAAGAAACCGTGCGCCAGCGGCCTGTGGATATTCTTAATTTAAAATCACGCCTCTGGGATATTATTGAATCGGAAGGCAAAACGCTGTCAGCTTTAAACGCGTCACTATTTGCAGGTACTTTAAGCGAGCAGTTAGGCGATAAGTTACTAGAAACGCGTAAGCAAGTCGGCGAAGAAACCATTCACATGTATTGTATCGGTAAAGGTGTTGCAGTGGCTTTAAACCCGATTCCTGTAGCTGATTTGTTAGCGGCAGCTGCGATTGATGTCAGCATGGTTATTCACCTCTCAAAAATCTATGGTCTACCAATGAGCAAGACAGAAGCGGGTGATTTGATTAAAACCATTGCTGCACAAATGCTGGTTTTATACGCTACGTTTTGGGCTATTCACTTAGCATCTTCTGCATTAAAAATTGGTACAGTAGGTTTTTCAACCGTAGTCACCGGTGTTGCACAAGGCGCTGTAGCTTGGTACAGCACTTTGGTTGTAGGTAGAGTGGCTGAAGATTATCTTGCCAAAGGAAAGTCTTGGGGTGATACGGGGCCAAAGCTTACAGTACAAAGTATTTTGGACAGCTTAGACAGAGACTCGGTTATGAGTGAAGCGAAAGAAGAAATCGTTCAATATTTGAAAGGTAAAACAACAAAGGTTTAAATACACACTTTCTCTATACTTATAATGGGGTTGCGTGTATATCATAAGATCCCCGAAAAAACTCGGGGATACAATGTTAAGGCGTTAGCCTACGGCGCGTTATTAACTTTTTTTGTTAAAGGACGTAGGCGAGCAACTTTTTCTGTTTTCATATTGGCTGAATAAGCATAGTAACCTTGGTTGTAATCAGAGTTTGTCGCCTTGCTGACTTTTGTTAACACACTGCCGATAATATTTGCATTGGCTCTTTCTAAGCGTTTTAATCCATCAAGTAATGTTGCTTTGCGTGTCTTTCCTGCTTCTACAGCAATGATTGTAGCTTCTGCAAGGTTTGATAATACCAAAGCATCAGCAAGCCCCAGAATAGGTGGTCCATCAATAACAATATGGTCGTATTGCTTTGCGGCTGTTTCCAATAATTCTATCATTTTAGAACCTGACAATAGTTCAACAGGGTCAGGTGGAATAGGGCCAGATGTAATCACATTCAAGTTATTAATCATACAGTGATGACTAATATCGTTTTTGTTTGAGTTTTCTGAAGCTAGGTAGTTTGTTAAACCATCTCGATTATCAAGCTCTAATAACTTATGCACGCTTGGGTTGCGTAAATCAGCATCAATTAAAAGCACATTACTACCGGTTTGTGCGTAAGCTGTTGCAAGGTTAAGTGCAATGGTACTTTTACCTTCGGCAGGTGATGAACTGGTGATAAAAATACTTTGTGGCGCACCACTGCGTGTAGAGAAACGTAAGCTAGTACGCAAGGATCGAATAGACTCTGATAGTAATGAGCGTGGCTCTAATGCCGCTTGTAACGCTAGTTTTTTTGGCGTTACATCTTCAACATCAGGTAGCTGAGTTAATACAGGCAGGCCAGAGAGTTTCTCAAGTGCGCTGGTATCTTTAATACTGTCATCAATAAACTCTCTTAAAAAAGCAATGCCCATTCCAAGTAGTAGACCAAGCAACAAGCCAAAGGCTAAGTTAGTTTTTAAGCTTGGTTTGAATTTACTTGAGGGTACTCCTGCTTTATCAATGATTGAGATATTGTTAGCACCTACTTTTCCTGCAATATTTACAGCCATTAATAATTCAAGCTGTTTGTCGTAAGCAAGCTGGTTGATCTCAACCACGCGCTTTAGGCGATTATATTTTGTGTTTTTACCTTGTAGCTTAAGCGTACTGCTTTTTATTTTTTCATACTGAGCACGTAACATGCTCTCTTTTTCTTTTGCTGCTAAGAAACCTGCTTCTAATGCAGAGTTTATTGAGCTACCCTCAGTAGATACTTGGTTGCGAAGATTGTCAATTCGCTTTCTTAAACGCTTGGCTGCTTTAGTACGTTTATTATTAATCTCTTGATATTGGGTCTCTAGCCTTGCTGCAGCTTTCTTCAGTGAGATTATGTAAGGGTCATTAATGGTGCCAATAGAAACGTTGTTGTTTTTAGGTGATTTTAGTGCCAATTTATAGGTTGCTTCTGCTTCTATTCTTTCATTTTCTGCAGCAACAAGTTTTTCTGCATGCTTTTTTAATGTGTGACTACTCGTTGATTGGCCATCAGCATCTTGTACTATGCCATGCTCACGCGCATATTCATTAAGTTTTCTTTCTGCTGTTTCAAGGCTATTTCTAGTCACCTCAATATTCTCAGATACATAATTTTTAGACGATGCTGCCGTATCAAATCGACGTTCAAGGTTTTGACGAACAAAGGTCTCAGCAATTGCGTTATTTATATCAGCTGCTAGCTTAGGGTCAGAAGATTCATAACTGATCGAGAGTAACTGAGAGTTATTAATAGGTTTTACGGTTAAATTTTCTATAAATAAGCGTTCGACTTGATCGTCATTACCCCCTTTTGATGTAGGCTTAGAACCAAAAAACTGTTTGATTTTTGCTGTTAGGCTGGTAGGTGTATCTTTGGCATCAATCTTTAGTTGGTCAATAACACGTCGCGCCAGTGTTTTACTTTGTATTAATTGGATCTGTGTTTCAAAAAAGTCACGATCACTGCGTGATACTTCGGCATTCAGAATATCTACATTTGAGCCTGCTGTATAACGTTCAACCTTTAGTGTTGAATAAGCACGGTAAGTGGGTGGCATTAATAACGTAACAAGTAATGCCAATAGCATGGTAGTAAGCGCTGTATTAATAACTAGTTTTTTACGGCGTGACAATACGCTTATAAACTCCTTAAGGTCAAGCCCGCCAGATTGCTCTAATAGTTCTTCAGGGTAAACATTACTTGGATGATTTACCAAACTAGACGATGATGCATCGGATTGTGGTAGGCGAGAAGGTAGATTTTTTTTTGAGTCAGAATTCATAATAGCGCTTATGTTAGTTTACTAATTTCATCAGTATTACTGAGTAGTCTTATTAGTTCAAAACCTAGTGGATAAAGTTCACTTTAAAAACGATGAAAGCATAAAAAGAGTTTTAAAGTAGCCCTAAAAAATAATGTGTCGCGTATTTTAGCAAGTTAGCTCACTACTAACAAATTAAATAAGGATATTCTTAATACCGCACATCAGAGGTATTCTTACTCCTTAATACTTATTGCGAAGATATTTTCTTAAAGGTGTTTCAAAATATATAAAGGATAAAATAGATACAATAATGAGGAGTATTAAAAATATGTAGAAATGCAAGGTTTCGGATAAGGCAAGCCGCGGTACAACGAGCTTGTCATAAATACCGTGTATTGGTTTTTGTAAAATATAAAGGGAGTAACTTGCCTCACCTAGTAAGACCAACCAACTATAGCTGAAAACTTTTGTAATCATACTTTTGTTTCTTGCAAGTAAAACTATAAACCATAAAAAAGCAGGTGCAAGGAGGCCGTTGGTAAATGCGATTTTAAAACCTAACAGTGATTCTATGTGAGGGCGCGCCCAGATTAGTATAAATATCAAAGCAAAAGAAAGAACCAGCCAAAGTGTATTGTTGCTTGCTTGTATCTTGCCGGTGTTTTTTTTCAAATAAATACCGATAAGTAGCCCCGCCACAAATGAATTTAAGTGCATCAGCGGGTAATAATAAATCAAATCATGTAAATCTGTTTTTGGGGCATAATGGCTTGAATTAAGCTGTGTTAATAAGATAATTTGTGTGGCTACCCATAAAACGATTGTGAAAATCGCTAGAGGTTTTGTACCTACCTTATAAACCCAAAGTAGCAGAAAGGGAAAGCACAGGTAGAAAAAAGCTTCAACTGAAAGTGACCAGCCAGGTGTGTTGAGCGTAATGGGGTAGCTAGGAATCCACGACTGTAATAAAAATATATTTAATAAAAAGGCTTCCCAGTTTTGGGAGAAGTCTTTATGTTTAGCGGCAACCATCAGCAACAATGCTAACAAATAAACAGGATATATACGCGCAAACCGTGCCAGCCAATACTTCTTTTTGCTTATGGCTCTTTGGTTACTCTTATCTGGTTTGTAGTAGGCTATCGCCATTATAAACCCTGACAGCACGTAGAAGTAGCCCACTGCAATTGGACCAGCGGTTACATTCTCAAAAAGAAAGGAAATATTGGCAGGAAAAACACTCTGTCCATAGTGGAAGAATACAACGGTAAGCGCTGCAATAAAGCGTGTAAATGTGATTTGATCGAGTTGCAAAATGTTTATAGATTATTCTTGAAAGTATGTAATGAAAAAGATCATGTAAAAGTAGGGGGGTGTGCTTTTAATATAGTCTACAGTTATAGATTTTTAATAAGCATTTTTATCATTAAAGCCACGGAAGATGGTTAAGAATATAATTTTAATATCTAACCAGAGGCTCCATTCGCGCATGTATTCTAAATCAAACTCAATACGTTTACGCATTTTGTAAATGGTATTGGTTTCACCGCGCCAGCCGTTAATTTGCGCCCAACCTGTGATGCCTGGTTTAATCATGTGGCGTAACATATAACCAGGAATGACGGTACGGTACTGCTCGTTATGGGCAACTGCATGTGGGCGAGGTCCAACAATCGACATAGTGCCTTGAATTACATTGAAA
This sequence comes from uncultured Cocleimonas sp., assembly GCA_964403815.1. Classification (GTDB taxonomy): domain Bacteria; phylum Pseudomonadota; class Gammaproteobacteria; order Thiotrichales; family Thiotrichaceae; genus Cocleimonas. The sequence continues at coordinate 2,123 of CAYOHT010000045.1, read as the reverse complement.
AACTGAGGTAACTCATCAAGCGATGTTTTACGCAAAAATGCACCAATCTTGGTATACCGGCTATCACCTTTTGTCGCTTGTTTTACATCGTCACCATCTTCACAAACAGTCATAGAACGAAACTTCCACACCCGTATTTTTTCACCTTTAAGACCGTAACGTGTCTGTTTGAAAAGCACTGGGCCTTTTGATGTAAATTTTACCGCTGCAGCTATAGCTAATAAAATAGGCGAGATGAGAGCAAGAATAATTGTGCCAAAAAGCAAATCTTCTATACGTTTGATAAATGCATTGTCTGCAGAAAATGGCGAGTCATAAATACAAAGAACAGGATTATCTGCAATTTCAATAAACTTACTGTGGAGTAGGTTAGTCGTGAAGTAGTCAGGCAATAAACGAATTGGCGTGGCGCTATCCGAAAGTTCATCCAATAAGCGCAACATACGTTTGCGGGCTTCAACAGGTAGAGCTATATAAATTTGATCCCATTCGCCGCTACGTGCTGAGGCGATCATGTCGTCAAAACTACCTAGGTGTGAATAATGATTCAGCACGTCGTTGTGAATACGCTCGGTACGATCATCATAAAAACCAACCACGTTGTATCCAAACTCAGGTTTATTTTCAAGATCACGCGCAAAGTGCAGCCCATTTTGTGTCATGCCGACGATAGCAACGGTTCGGTTATTAACCCCTAAACGACGTAAGTGTGCAAAAATTTTGCGTAACAAAAAGCGTGCTAAAATTAATATTATGGGAGTGGCAATTAACCATGCGATTAAAACCACACGAGAAAATTGCTCGCTGGTTTTTGTTACAAAGGCGATAAACACCAATGATAAGAAAGTAATTAGCCAAGATGCCGTTACTCTAAAGGCTTCATCTCGAAGAGGTCGCCCGCTCCATGAAGTATAAATATCCATGAATCGACCTACAAGCCCAAAAATAACAACCGCACTTAAACCTGCTAATAGATAGCCTTCAATATTATAAAATTTTGTATAGGGTGAACCGAGGAAGAGTGTTAAAAGAATAACGAGAATATCGACTGTTCGATAGATCAACTCAGAACTGATGTGTTTATCATCCAATGTCTATGAATCCTTTCTTAGATATTCTTTAAATATTAACATCTTATATAAATTATGATACAAATGAAACGAGCAACTATTATATAGATATAATAGATTAATTTCTGCTATTAATTTATAAACGGACTGATTTTAGAGAGAAGCGATATGTACTATGTAAAATTGTACAGTTAAACCCTTAGTAACAGCTCTTTCCAGCCCTTCGCATCACATAGTAACAGTTTTAATCTACTAGCTAGTGCTGGGTTTGATAGTGGGCGTGGTTATGAATTGGGACTTTGAGCTTTTACTGGAAAATGAATAACATTTTCTGAAGGTGCTTCTACAGTATCATTATTACCAAAGAACTTATGATGGATTTTTCTATCAATACGTTGGTAGAGGACATCGTTCACGATACCATGATTATAAAGAAAGTCTAAGTGCTTGGTGCACTCTGATGATTTACTATCACAGCTATTGTCAATGTGGTTAGTTGTATCATCAATGTAACTAACCGCTTCTACATTGGATTTTTTATTTACACTCACAATGCGTTTATTTAGCGCGTTAACAAACACTTTTACCTGTTCATTTTTAGAGAAGCATTCACGTAGTGTAAACAAAGGTGTATTGGTATTGGCAAACTGATAGGTGTAGCTTATAGATCGACTCTTGTAGGCATAAAAAAGAACGCTAAAACTCGACAGTATAAATGTAATTCCAAATGAATATGCCCATGCTTGATGGGCATAGGTAGCATAAGAAAAGAAAGAGATACTTGCTAAGACGCTAGCAAAGGCTAATAACAATAAATGTGAATCAAACTTTTTCTTAATGAGAGGCGTTGCATCTATTAAATCTAAAGGTATCGTTTCGTTTTTGTTTCGACGAGGTGAGATTTCCACAATGTGCAGGTTATTTGTAGAGTCAATTTTAAATACCTGATTTGATAGCAAGGTATTGTGATGCAGTGTATCCAATAATGTGTAGTAAGTATTGTGTTTCATCCTAAAAAACTCTTGTATAAACCTAGGGAAACTATAATCAAAC
>CAYOHT010000044.1:0-11865 GCA_964403815.1 uncultured Cocleimonas sp. | reverse complement strand
CAAGAAAGCAGCTCCAGTAAAAAAGGCTGCGACTCCTAAAAAAGCAGCACCAAAGAAAACTGCCGAGAAAAAGCCAGCAGCTAAAAAAGCAGCTCCTAAAAAGAGCACCAAGAAAACGACTGACGATTTAACAAAAGTTGAAGGCATCGGCCCAAAAGCCGCTGAAGCACTTGTTGCTGCAGGGATTGCTACTTTTTCTGATCTTGGTAAAGCTAAGGTGCCAGCTATCCAAAAGATCCTTGATGACTCAGATGGCAAGTTCGGCATGATGAAACCAGCCACATGGCCTAAGCAAGCTAAAATGGCTGCAGACGGAAAGTGGGATGAACTTAAGAAATGGCAAGATGAAATGGATGGTGGAATTGAGTAATCATTGAGACTTACTATCCATTCATAAAAAAAGGCAGATCATTATTGATCTGCCTTTTTTTGTATTGTTTAGCATAGCGCTAGCCATGTAGTTGTTGGGTCATCAAATGAAGCGTTAACTCAACCTATTGTTTCTATAAGCTAACTTATACTCAAGTGCTTTAGAAAAAACTATGACCAACAGACATTAAAGCCGCTAATACTAAAGCACCCAAGGCTACTAACTGAAATAACCTAAATTTATTATTACCAATTTCATCAATATCATAGATTGTATGGTCTATAAAATCATCAGGAATCTCTTTTTCTCGAACACCAATATCTTTCGTACTATCTTCGCGGGAATTATTTTTGTTATATTCTGTAAAGTCCACCTCAATTTTATCATTAACAGAGGACTTTAATAACGCTTGGATAAGAGGTAATTCACGTTTATGAATAGGACGTACGGACTTTATTTTATTGCGCATTCCTAATTGAGCGAGCGCAGAAACTGTTCTCTTGTTTCCATGTGTATCAGCTATCTCATAGCTAATGATTCCGCGCCCTTTAGACGTTTCTTTGAATTGATGATTTTTTACTGTGTAGGATACAAACATAGGATAAGTTTAACATGTTGGAATTAATCGACGAATGCTTTTAGGATAAGAGGTAGAATTAGAGCTAAACTAATCAATATCAGTGTTTACTGAACCAGAATACCGCAGTACAATGCACTCTCATTTGACCTACGCAAATTGTGTGGGTCTTTTACTTTTTTAACAATTAGAATTATTGGAACACTCATCATGGCTATCGAACGTACAATCTCAATCATCAAACCTGACGCTATAGGAAAAAATGTAATAGGTGAAATATATTCACGCTTTGAAAAGGGCGGGTTAAAAGTGATCGCTGCAAAAATGAAGCACCTATCAAAATCAGATGCCGAAGGATTTTACGCCGTACACAAAGAGCGTCCTTTCTTTGGTGACTTAGTTGGTTTTATGACTTCTGGGCCCGTTATGATCCAAGTTCTAGAAGGTGAGAATGCAGTTTCTAAGAACCGCGAATTAATGGGCGCAACAAATCCCAGCGATGCAGATGCAGGAACTATTCGCGCTGATTTTGCACAAAGTATCGACGAAAATGCAGTTCATGGTTCTGATAGCGCAGAAAATGCTAAAATAGAGATGGATTACTTTTTTAACGAAGATGAAGTTTGTCCTCGCACACGATAATGAGATTGGAAACTCAATCCTAGACACACACGATGGCACAAGATAAAAAAATAAACCTTCTGGATTTCACATCCGAGAAGCTAAAGGCTTTTTTCCTTGAACGAGGAGAAAAGCCTTTTCGTGCCACACAGATAATTAAATGGATTCACCAACACGGCGTTAGTGACTTTTCTGAAATGAGCAATGTAAGTAAAGCATTACGTGCGGAACTAGAAAATATTGCTGAAATAAAGCCACTTGAAATTGCCATAGACAATGAATCAGACGACGGTACACGTAAATGGTTGCTCCGTCTTGAAGATGGAAACTGTATTGAAACCGTTTTCATTCCCGAGGGTAGCCGTGGCACCCTTTGTGTTTCCTCACAAGTTGGTTGTGCATTAGATTGCACCTTTTGCGCTACTGCTCGAGAAGGTTTTAACCGTAATTTAACCGTAGCTGAAATCATTGGTCAGGTTTGGCTGGCAAAAAACATTCTTCAACCCGACCCAGAAACAGAGCGCGTCATAAGCAACGTCGTCATGATGGGTATGGGCGAACCACTGTTAAACTACAAAAATGTCATTGATGCGATGACTTTAATGTTAGATGACAATGCCTATGGTTTAAGTAAACGCCGCGTGACGTTAAGTACGTCGGGAGTCGTTCCTGCGCTTGACCGTTTACGCGATGAGATTGATGTCAGCCTCGCTATTTCTTTACATGCACCCAATAATGCATTGAGAGATCAACTTGTGCCTGTCAATCGCAAGTATTCTATTGAACTGCTACTAGAATCTTGTAAGCGTTTTATGGAAGGGAAAGCGGCTCGAGAACGCATTACCATTGAGTACGTCATGCTTCATGGCGTAAACGATTCTGATGAATGTGCACGTGAACTTGCTGTTGTATTAAAGGATGTACCTGTAAAGGTGAATTTGATACCATTTAACCCATTTCCTGAAACACGCTACACACGATCATCCAATAACAGGATACATCGATTTAGTGATATACTTGTCGATGCAGGATTAGTCGTTATGACAAGAAAAACACGCGGTGAAGATATAGATGCCGCTTGTGGGCAGTTAGCCGGTGATATAAATGATAAAAGCCGCAGAGATATTCACTTTGCACGAATAGAATCACCAGCATAAACATAGCTTTTTTAATAAAGCTACATAATTATTGGATAGAGGTCTTTGGGCAAAGCTCTCTAAATAAAGGGGTTATTAATGAGTACTGTAAAAAACATTAAGAAGAAATCAATTTCATCACTCATTAGTGGACTGCTTATAGCAGTATCGCTTATGGGCTGTGCTGGGGTTGGCACAAAAGATCCAAAGGCAGCTGACTATAATTCAGAACTTGGTATTCGCTATTTGCAGCAAGATCGCTTAAAGCTAGCCAATGCTAAACTACTCAAATCATTAGAACAGAATCCAAACTCAGTACAGTCCAACCATTACTATGCTCTACTACAACAGCGTCTTGAACAACCTGAAAAAGCAACACTCTACTTTAATAAAGCGGTTCGTCTTGACCCTAAAAATCCTGAGTTGCGCAATAACTACGGTTCATTTCTTTGTAAAAATAATCGTCCTCAAGCCGCCGTACAACAGTTCCTTACAGCCGTGAAAGACCCTCTATACAGCACACCAGAGTTTGCCTATACCAATGCAGCAATTTGTTTACGAAAAGTTAATCCTGCAAGCCCAGAGGCAGAAAAATACCTTCGCCTAGCATTGAAAAAAAGCCCCTCTTTTCCCTCGGCATTACTTGAAATGGCAAAGGTTTACAAAGATCGTAACAATTATTCAAAGGCTCAAGCATTTATGTTGCGCTATGAAAGTGTTGGAAGGTCATCACCTGATGCTTTACACCTGTGCACTGTCATAAATTCAAAAATTAACAACCATGCTAAAGCAAGTTCTTGCCAATCAACACTGCTGAGACTCTTTCCTTCTAGCCCGGAAGCTGAAAAAATCAGCAGATCACTTTAAGGTAAATATTTACAATGGCTAAAAATAAAGAAGAAGTAAATATACCAGTAGCAGAGGCGGGTGAACTGAGTGCGCTGTTAAAAGGTTTAAGAGATAAAATAGGCTATGATATCCCGCAAACTGCGGATGCTATGTGCCTCTCTGAATACACCATTAGGCAACTAGAAAACGAAGAATTCGATGCTCTCCCAGAGCCGCCTTATATTCGTGGTTACCTACGTAATTATGCGAAGCTTGCAGAAACAGATTCTGTAGAATTAGTAAATTGCTATGAATCACTTCGTGGAGCAGACCCTAGTGATTTACAGCATGACTACAAGCGCGCTTCTCTAATAGAATCACGACAAAAAAAGGGCTTATCACCTGTTTTGTTACAACTTTTCTTCTTGGCACTACTATTAGGATTATTAGCCGCTGCATCCATGGTGCCTGCTGTAAATCAGTGGGTTAAAAGTACATGGAATAGTTTCTCTAACCAGTCAGCATCCCAATCCGAACGTATCGCTGACAACCCGATATTAACGGGAACAATGCCTGTCCCAACGACGCTACCCTCTGACATGCCCTCTGAAAAAGGTAAAGCACCTCAAGAAAAACCAACAACAAACAGCAATGAGAACAAGCAGATCGATGACAAGGAAGAGGAAAAAAAAGACACGAAAAATAACAAAGATAAAAGTAACATCAAAGTTGGCAAAGAAAATAAAGATGAAGCACAGATTCCGTCTTCAAAAGATGGTGTTATTAGCATTAAGTTAGTCTTTAGCAAAGAAGTATGGATGCGTATAAAGGATGGTAATAAAAAAACCGTCTTTGAAGGGCAAAATCGTTCTGGACAAGAAAAATCACTAGAACTGAAAAAGCCACTCACTTTTAGGGTAGGAAACGCACAAGGCTTATCACTTTTCGTCAATGGTAAAGCCGTTGACATCAAGCGTTACACGAAAGGCAGTATCGCTAACTTTACACTTGAATAAAGCACACCCCCCTAGTTTTACATGATGTTTGTGGCTTATTAAAAACATCATGTAAAACTAGGGGGGTGTGCTTCATCGGTTTAAGATACACTACATAACTCAGTAGACTCTATTTAAAATACCTCTATCATGGCAAAAAACCTCCAATCAGTACGCGGAATGCGCGACATACTTCCAGAGCAATCTTCTTCTTGGCAGTTTATTGAAAATATCGCTCGTGAGCTCTTTAATGGCTATGGCTACAAAGAATTACGCACACCTATTATTGAATCTACCGAACTTTTCAAACGCTCCATTGGTGATGCAACCGACATCGTCGAAAAAGAAATGTATACCTTTGAAGACCGTAATAGTGACAGCCTAACGCTACGCCCAGAAGGCACAGCAGGCTGTGTTCGAGCAGGCATGCAACATGGTTTATTTCACAACCAACAACAACGTATTTGGTATATCGGCCCCATGTTCAGGCACGAGCGCCCCCAAAAAGGACGTTACCGAGGATTCTATCAAGCAGGCATCGAAACCTATGGCATTGAAGGTCCTGATATTGATGCAGAAGTAATCGCGATTGCCGCTCGCTTATGGAAAAAACTAGGCTTCAAAAATGTACGTTTAGAAATTAACTCACTGGGCAGCAACGAAGCACGCCAAGCGTATCGCGATGTTTTAATCAAATACTTTAGCGAACATGAAGACCTACTTGATGAAGACTCTAAACGTCGTTTACATAAAAATCCTTTGAGAATCCTTGATACTAAAAATCCAAAAATGAAGGACTTAGTCTCTAACGCGCCTGATCTTTTAGACTATCTCGATGATGAATCAAAAGAACACTTTGAAGGCTTAAAACAACGCCTTGATAATATGGGTATCGCTTACCTAGTCAACTCACGTTTAGTGCGCGGCATTGATTATTACAACCGCACCGTGTTTGAATGGATCACCGATGACCTCGGCGCACAAGGAACGATTTGTGCAGGCGGGCGCTACGATGGTTTAGTCAAGCAGTTAGGAGGCAGAGCCACACCTGCTTGTGGTTTTGGCATTGGCATTGATCGTTTACAGCTATTAGTGGAAGAGCAAGGTCTTGATCAATCCAATAATAACCCACACGCCTACTTTGTATTATCAGGAAAAGATGCCGAACTTGCAGGGCTTACAATCGCAGAAGGTTTACGTGATACACATGAGCAGTTTCGTTTATTAGTAAATGGTGGTTCTGGTAGTTTTAAATCACAGCTTAAACGTGCTGATAATTCAGGCGCAGAATATGCCTTTATCTTGGGTGAAAACGAAGTAGCAGAAAAGACAATCACTATCAAACCACTGCGCGACAAACAAAAAGAGCAACAAACGATAGCCCAAGTCGATCTTGGCGAATATATCAGTAATAACTTGTTATAGAACTTGATATAGTACGCACAAATAAACGATTAATTAAAACATTAAAGAATTTAGGAACAGGAAATGGCAGATTACGATTTAAAAAGTGATGACGAAAAAGCAGAAGAACTGAAAAACTGGTGGAAAGAAAACGGCACCTCCGTAATAGCAGGCATTGCATTAACCATCGGCGGCATGTTTGGCTGGCAACAGTGGCAACAACACAAGTTAGATCAAGCAGAAGGTGCTTCAAAACTCTACTCTCAAATAGGCAAAGAAGGTGCTGATTCAGATGCCGCATTAAAACAATTAAACAGTGAGTTCGGCGACTCAGCTTATGCCTCTTTAGGCGCGCTAAACGCTGCTAAAATCAACTGTGAAGCAGGAAAAGTTGATGAATGCATCACACAATTAAAAACCGCTAGCAATAGCTCACAAGACAGCATTGCATCCATCGCAAAAATTCGTCTTGCGCGTACATTAATTAGCGCAGGTAAGCTAGATGAGGCCCAGACCTTATTAACGGCTAAAATGCCAATAGCCTACGCATCGCTTATTACCGAGCTCACGGGTGATATTCATTATGCGAAAAAAGAATTCTCAAAAGCGCGCGATGCTTATGATAAAGCGATTTTAAGTTCTGACGGACAAAATATTGATGTACTTAAAATGAAACGTGATGATCTAGGTAGCCAAACAAAAGCGGGAGCATAGTGTGAATACTCGCCTCATACTGACAGTAGCAGCATTTAGCCTTTTATTACTGGGTGGCTGTAGCCTTCCAAGTCAACTATTGGGGATGAATAAAGCACGCCCTATTCCACTTAAGCCTCTTAAAAAAGTTGTGCCAAGCATTAACGCAAAGAAAGCTTGGGAAGTTAAAACAGGCAGTGCTATGGGGTATAGCAAAATCCACCCTTACATTGACGCAAATACTGTTTATATCGCAGGAAGCACCGTGGCAAGCGCATGGCAAAAAAGTAACGGCGCATTACAATGGAAAGCCAATATCGGCGAAACCATTACGGCAGGTATCAATGGTTCACCCACTAAAAACAGCGCAAGCCAACAAATTTTTCTAGGCACTAACAACGGCAACGCTATTTCTCTTGATGCAAAAACAGGAAAAGTACAGTGGATAGAACGCCTGAGCAGTGAAGTACTTTCTGTCTCTCCCAGTCAAAATGGGCGTGTTGCCTTTCGTACCGTCGATGGAAAACTGCACGGACTATCCTCAAGCACGGGCGAACTCATTTGGCAACACACCCAAGCATCACCTACTTTGACACTTAATGGTGCTAGTGTTCCTATCCTATTAGGCCCTTTAGTCGTTGCAGGTTTTGATAACGGAAAAATAGCTGCATACCAGCTACAAGATGGTCAAAAAGCATGGGAAGTGACCATAGCCAAAGCACGTGGCAATAACGACCTTGAACGTATTATAGATATTGACGGGAAAGTCATGTCGCTAGGTAGCGCACTATTCGCCACATCGCTCAATGGGAATATCAACGGCATTGATTTATCAAAAGGCGCTACGGCTTGGTCAAATTCATTCTCAAGCTCAACAGGCGTAAATGTAAACCCTAACGGCTTATACTCCAGCGACAGCAAAGGTAATATTTGGAAAATTAATCCCCAAACAGGCGAGCCTGCTTGGAAAATGGATGACCTTCAGCGCTACCACCCAACACTTCCCGCACTAGCAGGGAAGTCACTATTAGCCATAGGTGATAAAAAAGGCAATATACACTGGGTTAATTCTACAACAGGTTTGATAGTAGCCAGAAGCAAAGGTGACCCTGCAGGTTATACGGTAGAACCCGAAGTGAGTGGTAATGCTATTTATACATTGGGCAGAGGCGGGGTTTTAAGTAAACTCACATGGTAGTTATATAGTCTGTGCTATTAATATCTGATACCAGAGACCTTTAACCACCATCATTTCTATTCTTTCTAAACCAATCTAACAAACCCTTGGTAGAGCTATCATGCTCATAATGATTCTCGCCTGATTCAAGTTCTTCCAGAATATTATTGGTAAGTTTTTTACCTAATTCTACGCCCCATTGATCGTAAGAATTGAGATTCCAAACGATACCTTGCACAAATATTTTATGTTCGTACATGGCTATTAGTGAGCCTAAAGCGCGCGGTGTCATTTTCTTGATGACGATGGAATTGCTTGGCTGGTTTCCTTCAAATATCATGTGTGGCAAACGCTGCTCTGCTTTGTGTAACTCAATATCTGCTTCTTCTAGCTGTTTACGCGTTTCTTCCATAGTACGACCACGCATTAGCGCTTCTGTTTGGGCTAAGAAGTTGGAAGCTAGAATATCACGATGATCCTGGTGATTAGATTGTGACTGAACCGAGGCAATAAAATCGGTCGGGATTAAACGCGTCCCTTGATGCAATAATTGATAAAAAGCATGTTGTCCGTTAATACCTTCAGCGCCCCAAATTATTTTTCCTGTTGAGTAAGTTGTCTGACGACCTTTACGATCAACTGACTTGCCATTGCTCTCCATATCCGCCTGCTCAAGATAGGCTGGCAACATACGCAAACTGTGATCATAAGGCAGTACCGCACTGGATTCGGCATCAAAAAAGTTGCCATACCAAACACCTAGCATTGCGAGTATCACAGGAATGTTTTTTTCAAAAGGCGCTGTTTGGAAATGGTTATCCATTTCATGCGCGCCTTCGAGCATTTCAATAAAATTATCCATGCCGATATAAATAGCGCTGGCTAAACCCACTGAAGACCAGAGTGAATAACGACCGCCAACCCAGTCCCAAAAACGAAACATGTTTCTAGGGTCTATCCCAAATTCTTTTACGGCCTCTTCATTAGTAGAAACCGCAACAAAGTGTTTTGCAATATCATATTCTGTTGCGCGCCCTGCTCCATCTAAAAACCACTTTTTCGCGGTATTTGCATTGGTTAAGGTTTCTTGTGTTGTGAAGGTTTTTGAGGCGACTATAAATAAAGTCGTTTCTGGTCGTAGGTGTGTCAGCATTTGATCAATATGAGATCCATCGATATTGGAAACAAAGTGCACGCGGATATTATTATGCGCGTAATGCTCCAACGCCCGACAAACCATATTAGGCCCAAGGTCAGAACCACCAATACCAATATTGACAACATTAGTAATCGGCAAACCCGCATAACCTATCCACTGACCGCTACGAATCTTATCAGAAAAGACCCGCATTTTATCAAGCTCGGTTTCTACCATTGGCATGATATTTTCATCATCGACAAAAATAGGTTTGCCTGAGCGATTTCGCAAAGCCGTATGAAGGACAGCACGCCCTTCGGTGTTATTAATCTTATCACCGCTAAACATGCGGTCACGCCACTCTTCAACTTTAGCCTGCCCCGCCAACTCAAATAAAAGTTCCAGTGTTTTGTCATTAACGCGGTTTTTGGAATAGTCCAAAAGCATATCGTTAAATTCTATCGAATAGCGTTCAAAACGCTTCGGGTCTTGATCGAATAGATCAACCATGTGATCTTTCTTTACACGCTCAAAGTGATCCAGCAAAGCTAACCATGCTGGCGTATTGATCAATGGTGATTTAGCATTCAGAATGACTCTTGCAGGTCGCATACTATTATTCTCTGATATTTTTTATAAGGAAGATTGTATCTATATCTCCAATCCCTAGTTCCCCAAAACCTCTTACATTCTAACCTATTTTTTATATATCTTCGCAGTTTTTATTTAGGTATCAGTTCTAGTGTGTTGTTTTTACTTATAAATGGTTGTTTAAATCCACACCCCCCTACTTTTAAATGATGTTTAACAGGACAAGTTCTTAGCACCTTGTGGCGTATTAATAAAAGCCGTCATCTTTACCGTTTCACCTTGCAGCACTTCAATACTTTCTTTTAAATTTATTGAAGCTATAAAAGCCAATAAACGCTTTGGTTCTGGGTGAATAATTTGCAGTTTTAATAATGACAAACCATGATCTATAAAAGCTGTCGCAGGGTGTGACTCAGTTTGCCATTGAATCAGCGCGGGCGCACCTTCATTAATTGGCAGACTGCCGTCTTTTGGAATAGTGATTAACCAGTTTGCCTCTCCCCTGCTCATTGGCTCTATTTCACCGATGGGTTCTGAGCAATCATTCAGCGTGGCTTTTATATCTTTTGTGTTCACCACCCATGTTTTTAGGCTTGCAGGTGTACTTTCATTCACATCGTCAAGTGCAAACCAACGTGGACTTTCAGGTTTCTTGGCATTGGGATTACATGCAATGACTTCCAGAAAAACAGAATCGCCTAATCGCAAAAATAAATTATGCGTACCCATGCGAGGATGCTCCCCGCCTTTTTGCAAAGGCACACCCAATGTTTTTTCAACCAGCTCTGCGCCTGCCTCAAGCGTAGGGGCGGTTATGGTGATGTGGTCGATAACGGTCTGCATTACTTAAATATATCATTTTAAAAGCACACCCCCCTAGTTTTGAATGATAGCTCGTTAGCTTTTTTAACGACTGCTAGAATTAATGTAAGCGGCGCTAGAGCTAAAGCCGAAAATGGCGAACTACTCTTTGGCACAGTCGACACTTGGCTATTATGGAATCTTACCAAAAGCAAAAACCACGCCACCGATGCCACTAACGCTTCGCGCACTTTACTGTTTAATATCAAAACACAACAATGGGATGATGAACTTTTAGAACTATTAAACGTGCCAAAAGAAATCCTCCCCGAAGTCCTCGACTGCGCCGCTGATTTTGGTGAAGCCGATACTTCATGGTTTGGTTCGCCCATCCCCATTTACGGCATCGCGGGTGATCAACAAGCTGCCACACTCGGGCAAGCTTGTTTTGAGGCAGGCATGATGAAATCCACCTACGGCACAGGCTGTTTCGCCATGCTCAATACAGGCGATACCTTTGTGCAGTCATCCAATCGCTTGCTCACAACCATCGCCTATCGCCTAAATGGCAAAGTCACCTACGCGCTTGAAGGCTCAATCTTTATGGCGGGCGCATCGGTGCAATGGTTGCGCGATGGCTTGGGGATTATCGAGCGAGCCGATCAATGTGATGATATGGCAATGGAATCTGACCCCGAGCAAGCCGTTTACTTAGTCCCCGCATTCACAGGCATGGGCGCGCCTTACAACTTTATAATCAGTTTGGATTTATTACCTGCGAACCCTTCGCAGAATACACCCATGATACGAACAGTGTTTTTATGACATTAAAATTATAACAAGCCCAATGCATAATAAAAATTTGTAAAACCATAAGACCTACTAGACAATCATTCACGCAAAGCTGGGAGAAACTCCCATCACACTACGCTTAAACGGACATATTGAAGCTAAAAATGGTGATACGGTAAAAGCAGAAATTGATGCAGACCGTTATCATTTCTTTGATAGCACATCAGGATTAAGGTTATAAAAGCACACCCCCCCACTTTTACATGATATTTCTACAACCGTGTCATTCCCGCATGTTTCCAACGAGAATCCACACCTAAAAAGAATCAAGTAGGGTCGGTGAAGTTTACGCAACCGACCATTACGTGGGTAACGAATCATTTGTGCCACCCCCCTGTTCGGTTTCGCGGGGCTACACCGAACCTACAACCTACCGCGCCTCAAGATTTTTAATTCTTGCCAATAAACGATCTGCTTGTGGAATCCCCTTAAACGTTAATAAAACCGTCTTCGCTTCTTTTAAATTCTCTGCTGGCTGATTAAGTAAATCAACGCCCATAACCAGAGTATTGGCAAAAACAATGCCATAAGCGCTGGGGTTTTCTTCGGCTAAGCCTCGATAAATCTTCAAAGTCTCATCGTAGGCGCGCTCGGCTTCTTTTAGGCGATTATCTGAACCATAAAAATTCGCTAAATTATTCAGCGTTGTCGCGACATAGGGCTGATAAGCGCTGGGGTTTTC
>CAYOHT010000043.1:0-11945 GCA_964403815.1 uncultured Cocleimonas sp. | reverse complement strand
TATGTGGTTAGAACCTAAGCCTTACAAAAACAACCTTCCAGAAATTAAATAATAGGCATAAAAAAACCCCGCTCAATGGAAACCATTGACGGGGTTAAAATAACAGGTCTGGATTGGGGACACCAAACCTGTGTGTCCGCAAGGAAAATAAAGAACACCGGGCTTAAGTGTTCATAGTTTTTACTTTCCCTTGCTGCGGATCTTGTTAGCAAATCAGAACATGGTTCGTATTTGCTATGTCTCTATAAAAACACATTTATCATCAGCTTACAAGTTAGCTTTCGACAAAACCTTTATATGCTTGGATAACTGGCACTATTTTAAGTGCTTTTTTAGTACACTTTTAATACATTACTCTACAACCGACTCCTCTTTATGCTTCGCTAACCGAGCTTTAAGCCCATACCGATCAGCTTTTACCTGATCAATCAATGTACTAGATCTTTTTAGAAAACCATTTCGCATGTAAACCAAGTCAACCTTTGAACCCATACGCAAATTACCAATCATGCTTTTTAAATTGGAGCTACCCGTTACAACCTTACCATTCAGCTTGGTAATAACATCTCCTTCTTTTATACCTGCCTTATCTGCAGGTGAATTAGAGACAACGCTTGAAATAAGTGCACCTCTACCATTAGGTAGCTTTAATGACTTAACTAACTCTGGCCTTAAGTCTCGTATTTCTATGCCTAGTTGACCTCTTTCAACTTGACCATTTTGAATCAGCTGCTCTTTGATATTGAGGATCATATCCGAAGGAATTGCAAAACCAATACCTACGCTACCCCCACTTTTGCTACCAAGAATAGCGGTATTGATACCAATTAATTCACCCCGTAAATTAACCAAGGCACCACCTGAGTTACCAGGATTTATGGGGGCATCTGTTTGAATAAAATCTTCGTAATCTTCAATACCTAAACCTGTACGCCCTAATGCGCTAACAATACCCGAAGATACTGATTGACCTAGACCGTAAGGATTTCCAATCGCAACAACAAAATCGCCCACTCTTAGTTTTTTACTCTTTGCCAAACGCATTGCGGTTAATCTTTCTGGCTGGATGCGAATAACCGCCACATCTGCCTTTAAATCTGTACCTACAACGACTGCATAAAACTGGCGCTTGTCTTTTAAAGTAACAATAATTTTACCCGCGCCTTCGATGACATGCGCATTGGTTACGATATAACCGTAAGTAGCATCAACAATAATGCCTGAACCTGTGCCTATTACTTGTTTTTTTGCGGGTAGTGTTTTACCAAAAAAGTGACGGTAAACAGGGTCTTTTACATTTTTAGGGGCTGTAGAACTACCTTTGGTTGAAATATTAACGACCGCGGGTGTAACACGTTCCAACATATCGGCAAGTGAAGGTAACACCTGCCCATTCACAACTGCTGGTAATTTTGCAAACGTTGGGCTACCTATTCCCACTAAGGAAATTAGTACTAGAAAAATTGATAATGTATTTTTATAAAATTTCATCTAAACAACCCACACACCGCGCTATATTACATATTTATAACCCTCTTATAGTACTATCGTGGGCTCCAGTCAAACTCCTTCTCCATCTGCGTATAAAAGTCTTTTTTATCATCCGTATCAGCTGGGGGTGTTTTTACTTGTAAAACAACCAGTTGATCACCTTTTGCTACCCCTTTTGATGCAGGTAAGCCACGCTCTTTTAAACGCATTTTTTTCCCAGAACTAGAATCTTCTGGCACTTTTAACTTTAGTTTCCCTGCCAAGGTATCAATTGTAATACTTGCACCCAAAGCCGCTTCCCACGGCGCTATGGGTAAATCTAAATAGATATTTTTTCCTTCTACGCGATATTTAGGGTGTTTTTTAATATTTATTTTAAGCAGTAAGTCACCGCCACTGCTGGCTTTACCTGACAAACGTATCTTCTTTCCATTTTCAATGCCTTTTGGGATTTTAACTTCGACGGTTTTACCGTTGGGCAAGCGAATACGCTTATTATTGCCCGCAAAAATATCTTCCAGATCTACCGCTAAATTCATGGTTTCTGAAGGTGGTTTTTGGCGCTGCTGCTGACCAAAGCCTCCCTGCTGAAAATCTGCGCCCCCCATGCCGCCGCCAAACATGGATTCAAAAAAGTCACTAAATCCAGCGCCACCTTGAGCCCCACCGCCAAATTGACTAGCATCGAAACCACCTTCCCAGCCAGGTGGCGGATTAAAGCTTTGACCACCTTGCCAATTAGCACCCAAATTATCGTAAGAGGCACGTTTCTCCGCATCGCCCAAAACCTCATAGGCTTCATTAACTTCTTTAAAGCGCTCCTCCGCATTTTTCTCTTTGCTTACATCAGGATGATATTTACGCGCAAGTTTGCGATAAGCCTTTTTTAAGTCGGCCTGCTCTATATCGCGATCAACACCTAAAACTTTGTAGTAATCTTTATATTCCATATCATTTGTATAATATTATATTCAGTAGCACTTAACATGGTATCTTAAGCGCTAAATTCAAGCTCAGGAATAGATACAATGAATACATTTTTAGCCCTTGGCGCATTGTTCGGCTTACTTGCTGTAATCATCGGCGCATTTGGTGCACATGGTTTAGAAAACAGCTTGTCAGCACACGCCTTAGCCCGCTACAAAACAGGCGTTGACTACCATTTTTATCATGTAGCCGCTTTATTGTGCCTCGGCGTAATATCGACACAACTCAACAGCAATCCATTGCTCATCACACTATCTGGCGTGAGTTTTGTTCTTGGAATTATCTTATTCTCTGGAAGCCTTTACCTTTACGCCATCACTGGGCAAAAAATACTCGGCATGATTACACCTATTGGTGGGCTTGCTTTTATTTTTGGCTGGATTTGCTTATTAATTTATGCGTTTAAATCTTAACAATACGAGACTCAGCATATAAAAGCACACCCCCCCACTTTTACAGCATCATTCAATATTCAAACACTGCTCACGCATTTGCTCGATCAAAACTTTTAACTCTACGGCTGATTTTGTCGTTTCTGCATCGTTGGATTTTGATGCCAGCGTGTTGGCCTCACGGTTTAGCTCTTGCATTAAAAAGTCTAAACGGCGACCAATAGGTTCGTCGCGTTTGAGTATCGCGCTTATTTCTTCAATGTGCGCGCCTAAACGATCCAATTCTTCATCTACATCGAGGCGTTGTGCTTGATAGACGAGCTCTTGTTCTAAGCGGTTCTTATCTGCGCTCACATCTAGTTCTGCAAGTTTATTCAACACTTTTTCACGCAGGGCTTTGATGACTTCTTCGCGCCTTATTTTTACATCGTGAACAATCTTAGTGATTACTTTACAGCGTGATTCAATCATTTTTAGCAAACGAGCGCCTTCTGTTTCTCGCATACTAATCAACTCATTCAGCGCCTTTTTAAGCAAGCTTTTAGCCGCATCTGTGTAGTCATCTTGTGAGTGCTGTGCATCTTCCATCACACCTGGCCATTGGAGTATTTCCATGGCAGAAAGGTTTGCAGATTTATGCGTGATCAGTTTTAACTGGCTACAGGCACTTAATAAAGATTTAACCTTCGCCTCGTTTATTTGGATTTTTTCAGCACTTTGACTATCTGATGATTGAGCAGTGAGCTTGAGATCAATTCTGCCACGCCCTAGCTTTTTTCTTATTATTTCCTTCAGTACATTTTCGTGAGCATTCAGCGCCTCTGGTAAATGTAAAACTATATCCAAGTGGCGATGATTCACACTGCGAATCTCCCAGCTTAGTGTTACATTTTCTGCTTTTTCGTCTTGACGAGAGAAAGCCGTCATACTTTTTATCATGTGTTTAGCCTGTCGTTATAGCCTGATTAAGTTGTGATATTGTACTTTTTATTAAAGCACACCCCCCTAGTTTTACATGATGTCTTATTTATTCTAACTACATTACAAATAAAACATCATGTAAAACTAGGGGAGTGTGCTTCATAGCTAAGTTATATATCAATCTAGTCTTATTTCCACAAGCAATTCATCATTAATCCACTGCGAAAGAAAACCAGCTACTCTAGCGGGTGCGTGTTCTTCGTCGACCCATTCGCAAACACCTTCGCAAAGACTCGAAAAGTCGCTGCCTTGTATCGCCGCATCTAACGAATAGGCTTCATCAATATCAAGGGAGCGATAATAGTTGAGTAACTCTTTGCGCCATAATAACCATGCGTAAGGGTGTTCTAGTTTTTCAGGCGCTATTGGATCAGCACCCTCATCGATTGCCGCCCATAGTTGCGGCGTATTCCACTCTAAATCTACTCTTGAGACTGAGGGATGAAATTGGAATTTCAACTCACCCCAGCGCTCTACTGGAATTTCTTGCAATGATGCCAGGGTTAGCGGCTTGGTATTTTCAGCATCAAAAGCATTTCTTAATGCCCATTCAAAGCGCGCCATTTCTGTGTAGATGGGTAGTCCTTTTTCGCCCTTCTCGTAGTCCGCCAAGAATTCTTCAAGTTTATGCCCAAAGTAGCGTAATGAGAAATGTGACGATGGATGTGCTGCCATGTAGGCATAGGTCATTTCATAAAAATCATCATCGCCCATGAGTGTGTGTACGGCAGGATAATTATCCGATAAGGCATCAATGAGGCGATAACCATAAGCGTTGCCATAAACGGCTAAGCGTTGTTCTACGCTGACTTTGTTAACTTCGCCTGTGTCGACAATATCAGGCTTTACGATTGCTTCATTTTTTTCTGTCAGCCAAGCCATCATGTTTTTTTGTAAGCGATACAGGTCGGACATTACACTCCACCCGTTTTTGATTGGTAGTTAGCAGAAAAAACATCGCGTGCAATCTGTAGCTCTGCCAATAGCTCAGGTAGCTCGGGGATATTATCATCACGTTCAATCATTACAGAGACTTCGCCATAACGCTTAATCGCTTCGGCGTATAAATCCCAAACCCCTTGCACCACATCATGATCATGCGTGTCGATAATATAACCATCGTACTGACTATGACCTGCAATATGGTGTTGCTGTACGCGCTCCGCAGGGATGCCATCGAGGTATTCCAAAGGATCAAAACCGTGGTTGTAAGCGCTCACGAAGATATTATTCACATCGAGCAAGATCAAACTATTCGACTCTTCTGCCACTGCGGTGGTAAATTCCCACTCGGTCATATGCGACTGTTTATAGGTTACATAGGTTGAAGCATTTTCAACCAATATCTGCCTACCTAAAAAATCTTGTGCTTGTTTTATTTTATTCGATACGTGTTTGATTGCTTCTTCAGTGTAGGGCAATGGCAATAAATCATGTGCATTTGTGCCATCAACACCTGTAAAACACATATGATCCGACACCCACTTGGCATCGGTGCGCTTTGCTAGTGCTTTGACTTGGGCAAGATAATCCATATCAAGCGGATCATGACTACCCAGCGACATGGATACGCCGTGCATAACCACGGGGTATTTTTCACAGATTTGATCAAGAAAGTGAAGCGGCTTTCCACCATCAACAAGATAGTTCTCCGTGAGTATCTCAAACCAATCCACATCAGGAGAGGTTTCAATGATGGCATTATAGTGTTCTTTACGAAGACCAAGCCCAAAGCCTAGAGAAGGGTGTTCCATTTTTTTATTTTACTCCACTTGAGCTTTATAAGAAATATTTGAGCAAAAAAATACCCGATATACAAATTATCCTTATCGGGTATTTATAAATAAGTTGTAAGCACACCCCCCCACTTTTACATGATGTTTTTTATAAAAAGAAACATGCTGTAAAAGTGGGGGGGTGTGCTTTATACAAATATAACAACCAAGTAACCAGTTAAATAACTTTACCGCCTTTTGCAGCACAGTTTGCTTTGCTTGTTTTTATCCAACCTTTTCCTTTGCAGCCATTTTGACCTGCACAAGCACTTGTCGCCGTCCCACAAGCGCTCTTACCTTTACAAGAATTAATACCAGAACATTTTACATCAGCCATTTTTGCTGGCGCTGCTGGTGCTGCTTTCTTAGCCGCTGAGCCTCCGCCATAAGATGAGCAACCCGCTAGAAGCAATGTTGCTGCTGCAGAAGCTAAGGTAATACCTGTTAATTTTGATGCTGTTTTCATTATTGATCTCCTTTCAATAGTAAATGCTACTTGTGGAAACAAGATAGCCAGATGTGCCTAAGAAAACCTCTGATTAAGTTCAATTATCCTTAGCTTATTAAAACTGTCGCTAAATTCTAATCAACTTAACCAGAGGCTCTGAGGCAACATCTGGCTATACGTCTAAAGTTTACTTATAGATGCAAATGATAAGTTTTTTATCCAGAAACGACTGTTCCACCTTTTGCATCACAGTCAGCCTTGCTGGCTTTAACCCAGCCTTGGCCTTTACAACTGTTTTGACCTGCACATGCATGGGTTGCAGTCCCGCAAGCGCCAGTCCCTTTACAAGAATTTATACCTGAACACTTAACTTCTGCAACTTTCGTTGCATCGGGTGCTGCGGCTTTTTCTTCTGTTCCTGAGCTTTTTGATGATCCACCACACCCTGCTAATAATAATGTTGCTGCCGCTGATGCTAGTACAACGCCTGATAATTTTGATGCTGTTCTCATTGTGTAACTCCTTCGATGATTAAATAATCAATTTATATAAAACAAAAAAGACCCTGCTATCCTTAAAGATAACAGAGCCCTTAGATAAAAAGATAAGTAAAAACTTATCCTTCTACAACTTTTCCACCTTTTGTATCACAGTCTGCCTTACTAACCTTGATCCAACCTTGACCTTTGCAGCTGTTTTGCCCTGCGCATCCACTGGTTGCCGTTGCGCAAGCGCTGGTGCCTTTACAAGAGTTGATGCCAGAGCATTTAACTTCTGCAGCCTTTTTTTCATGGGCTGCAGCATTAACTGCTGTACCCGACAGTAATAACGTTGCTGCTACTGAAGCTAAAGCAATTCCTGATAATTTTTTTACATTGTTCATTTTCCACTCCTTCAAGCGATCTTTTAATAAAATATTATTATAAATAAAAGCGCATAAAATCACGCTTTTGTTCTTTACGTATGAAACCACCTCTTTAGATGCAATAAAAACGCCCCTAAAGCGCAAATGCTTTTCAAATAAGCATTGCAATATAAGATACGTTTATACAAACATAGTTCAATTTTTACTCACGTGCAACTGCCCGATGCCCGATATCATCTCGGTAATACACATTATTCCATTCTATTTTTTTAACTATATTGTAGGCTGCTGTTTGTGCATCACTGACCTTATCACCCAAGCCCACCACGCATAAAACACGCCCGCCGCTGGTTACTACCGAACCATCCTTGCTGGCCGTTCCTGCATGAAACACTTTACTCTCTGCCGTTTCTTCAGGTATCTCTGATATAACATCACCTTTATCATAGCTTTCTGGATAGCCTCCTGCCGCCATAACGACACCCAAAGATGAGCGTTGATCCCAGTCGATACTTGCCTTATCTAAAGTGCCCTCTAATGCTGATTCGATTAGTTCAACTAAATCTGATTGGAGGCGCATCATAATAGGCTGTGTTTCAGGGTCACCAAACCGCACATTGTATTCCAATACTTTGGAATCGCCCTGTTCATCAATCATCACACCAGCGTATAAAAAACCTGTAAATGGATATCCTTCATCTTCCATGCCCTTAAGTGTTGGTTCGATTACATCGCGCATAATACGTTCGCTTATTTCAGGTGTTACCACAGGCGCAGGAGAATACGCACCCATACCGCCTGTATTTGGCCCCGTATCACCATTATTGCGCGCCTTATGGTCTTGCGAGGTTGCCATGGGTAGATAGTTTTTACCATCAGCGATAACGATAATACTGGCTTCTTCCCCTGTTAAAAATTCTTCTACAACAACTCTATGCCCCGCATCACCAAATGCATTTCCCGCTAGCATATCTTCAACGGCAGCAATAGCTTCCTCTTCTGTTTCAGCAAGAATCACTCCTTTTCCTGCTGCCAATCCATCGGCTTTTACCACGATGGGCGCACCTTGCTGTTTTATATAAGCCACGGCTTTATCACTTTCAGTGAAATTACCATAAGCTGCTGTCGGGATATTATGTCGTGCAAAGAAATCTTTTGAGAAAGCTTTTGAGCCTTCCAGCTGTGCAGCGCCTTTTGTAGGGCCAAAACATTTAAGCCCAGCATCGGCAAATAAATCTACCACGCCTAAAACCAATGGCACTTCGGGGCCAACGACGGTAAGACCTATTTGGTTTTCTTTTGCAAAAGCTAGCAAACCTTGAATATCATCTGCTTCAATAGCAATATTTTCTACCTTGTTTTCGAGGGCTATGCCTGCATTACCTGGGGCTACAATCACTTTTTCCACTTTTGAAGATTGCGCAAGTTTCCAAGCTAAAGCGTGTTCACGCCCACCACTACCAATTAATAAAATTTTCATAATAATCCTTCTGAATTTTCGTCATTATAGTAAATCCTGTTACTATGTTGATAATATTTTTGCTTATTCTTTGGTATATTAAAATCATATGAAAGTTACTCTTGCCAATCCCCGAGGCTTCTGTGCGGGTGTAGATCGTGCTATCGAGATAGTTGACCGTGCTATTGACTTACTGGGTGCGCCCATTTATGTCAGGCACGAAGTCGTGCATAACCGCTTTGTAGTGAATAACTTACGCGACAAAGGTGCTATTTTCGTACAAGAGCTTGATGAAGTACCTGATGATGCTACGGTTATTTTTAGCGCTCATGGTGTTTCAAGAGTCGTTCAAGATGAAGCCAAAGAGCGCGGACTAAAAGTTTTTAATGCCACCTGCCCCCTAGTAACCAAAGTACATTTAGAAGTATTTCGCTACAGTAAAGAAGGTCGAGAAACCATTCTTATAGGGCATAAAGGACATCCTGAAGTGGAAGGCACGATGGGTCAATACGATAAATCATTTGGGGGAGATATCTACCGCGTAGATTCACCTGATGACGTTGACAAGCTTGTTGTAAATAATAATGAAAAACTGGGATTTGTTACTCAGACAACGCTATCCATGGATGATACGGCGATCATAATTGATCAATTACGAAGCCGATTCCCAAAAATTAAAGGCCCTAAGAAAGACGATATTTGCTATGCAACTCAGAATAGACAAGACGCATTAAAAAAACTATCTGATCAATGCGATATTATTCTCGTGGTGGGCTCACCTAATAGTTCTAACTCTAATCGTTTGCGTGAAATTGCAGAAAAAAAAGGTATACCCGCTTACTTAATTGATGATGCGACTGATATTGATGAATCATGGTTTAGCGATAAAAATATGACCGTAGGTGTTACAGCAGGTGCCTCAGCACCAGAAGTTTTAGTTGAAGAAGTGAATGAAAGACTTGCGTCACTGGGAGCAGAAATACTCCCTGATGACCAAGGTATTGTCGAGAATGTTTCTTTTGTTTTACCTAAAGAGCTTAGGCGATGATAATAGAAGTTACTCTGTTCTAATACGTCCACTTCTACTGATAATAATCTTTTTTAACGTCGTTGACGTATCAGCGACATCTCTAACATTAAACGTTGTAGTACCAGCAGGTCTACCAGAGAAACTATACCCAAAAAAATGATCAGTTGTGCCGCTTAGGTTATTTGTAACAACTAAATCTTTTAGTCCTGAATGAGCTTTTATAATTGTTTCAGGAACTCCAGGAGTTGAGGCATCACCATCACAATCAGCAGATGCATCTACAATACCGTCTGCTGTGCAATCCATGAAAACAATCCAACCATCTCCAAAATCATTACTACCTGAACACGTTGTTTCATCACTACTTGCACAAACCGAAACATTCTGACTTCTTTTAAGTGCTTCGCTTCGCGCAAGTATCAAGGCTGAAACGAGCTCATTTGTTCCTGTCGATAATCTATTGCTATCAATCATATTTGTAAAACTAGGGACAGCGATTGACATTAAAATAGCCGCTACCGAAATGGTTACAATCAATTCAATTAGAGTAAAACCTGCACTTTTCTTTTTGCTAGTTGTCTTTGTATGATTTTTCATTTTATGACCTAATGTACAAACTGAAAATGTTCAAACTGAAAAATTAGAACCTTCAAGCCTGTATTTCTTATAATTTTAATTATTATTGAGTTTATAAGACGTCAGTTACCGCCCTACTCTTTTATATGATATACATTAAAGCATATTTAAACCATTGACGAGTACTTCTCAGATGAACGGTTGCTGGCACAACATTGAGCTACAGCTCTCTAAGATATTGGGTAAATCGCTCCACTTTACACACAAAAATGCGCTCTCTGGTGGGTGTATTAATCAAGCTTGGAAAGTCACTGACAACGAAGGCAGCCTGTGGTTTATCAAAACAAATTCACCCAGCTTGGGCGATATGTTTAGCGCTGAAGCTAATGGTCTTGATGAAATAAGAAAAAGTAGCAGTATCATGTCGCCAAAAACCATTGCTTATGGTCAAACTTCAGGTTGCAGCTATTTGATTTTGGAGTACATTGATTTACAAGCCCAAATAAACCAAGTGTTACTAGGAGAACAACTGGCTAAAATGCATCAATTTCAAAGCCCTAATAAAGAGTTTGGTTGGAAACGTAATAACACCATTGGCTCAACAGAACAGTCCAATAAGCCAAATAAAGACTGGGCATCATTTTGGAAAAATGAACGTTTGCTCTATCAACTCAAACTAGCTCAAAAAAATGGTTACTCAAATACAGCCTACGACAATGCCTTAAAACTGAGTGAAAACCTATCTGTATTTTTTACAGATTACCAACCCAAGCCTTCGCTCTTGCACGGCGATTTATGGGGAGGAAATTGTGCAAGTGATCTACAATCAAACCCTGTTATTTATGACCCTGCCGTGTATTTTGGTGATAGAGAAACTGATATTGCCATGACTGAACTCTTCGGCGGATTTAGGACGGATTTTTATGATGCATACAATACATACTATCCACTTGATTGTGGCTACAAGGTGAGAAAGAAACTTTACAACCTCTACCATATTTTAAATCACTTTAATTTATTTGGTGGGGGTTATGCTTCACAAGCAGATAGCATGACGAAGCAGTTGCTTTCTGAAATTTAATTAAAAATATATATCAAGAAACCAGACCACTCAGCCAACTTACAAATATTACCTTTAGCTAAGAGGATATTTAAAGCAAAAATAACTTACCAGCAATAATCAAAAGTGAAATACCCAATACAATCCGTACCAATTTCTCACCTTTTTCAAGTGCCATTTTCACCGCAAGCCAAGTACCAAATACCATGCCGATGGAGAGCGCAATGGCGGCAAACCAATCGACATTATCCGTCCAGATAAACATGATAACCGCAGGCACAGTAAATACCATCACGATAAAAACCTTGTGCATATTGATTTTGATTAAGTCCATATTGTACAAATGTAACAGCACCGACATGATGACAAAGCCAACCCCTGCTTGAATAAATCCGCCATAAAAACCCACAGAAAACATCACGGGCCATGAGAGCCAATTTTTCCATTTATGATTTTTGGCGTGTTCAACAAGTTCTGCCTTGGGAAACATCAGAGTGATAATAATAAGCACCATGACAACGGCAAGTATTTTGGTGAAGAGTGCATCATCAATTTTCACCGCATAAAATGCGCCTAATATTCCCCCAGGTAATGTCATTAGTGAAAGCCTTATGCTCATGGGGAAATCAGAGTGGTTTTTCTTTTTAAATGCAGCGACGGCGGCGAGTGCTTCAACTTGAATGGCGATGCGGTTTGAACCGTTGGCAACGGTTGCGTCATAACCTAAGAAGATCATCAAAGGTATGGTAAGGGCAGAGCCACCGCCTGCGAGTACATTGAGAAACCCTGCAATTGCACCGACAACTGCGAGGATGATAAAGGTTGTTGGATCAGAGAAATTCATTTTATTTACCTGTTAAAGAGGTAAGTAAAACATCATG
>CAYOHT010000042.1:9427-12170 GCA_964403815.1 uncultured Cocleimonas sp. | reverse complement strand
GGCAACACAGACGCCGTACCGAACTTGTGCGGCCAGAATTTGCGGTAAGAGAATATATCGGGGGCGGTGATTTGCATGGCGCGAGTATACGCTAGCCAAATTATTGTATCTATAAACCTCAGTGAAAACTGTGTCTTCTTATTAGGAGTATGGAGGAATAGAATCATACTATGAGCAAAGCACACCCCCCCACTTTTACAGCATACATTCCTATTGTGTTTGTTCTGCTTTGGTCAACAGGGTTTGTCGGCGCAAAGTTTGGTTTGCCTTATGCTGAGCCTTTTACCTTTTTGATGTGGAGAATGGCTTTTGTTGTGCCTTTATTTCTTATTCTCATTGTGATTTTAAGACGACCCAAAATCAGCCTGTTCGATGCCAGCATTCAAGCACTCGTTGGCGTATTAATTCATGGTGTATATTTAGGTGGTGTATTTGCGGCGATTAATGCGAATATATCCGCAGGGTTAACTGCATTAATCACCAGCCTAAATCCATTATTACTCGCTGTTTTTTCCGGCATGGTTTTAAACACGGCAATCAATAAACGCGAGTGGTTAGGTTTATCGCTGGGATTATTAGGCGTATTCATCGTCCTTTATGGCTCATCAAGTTGGGAAGGAACGATCACAACAAAAGGGATGATTTGGCTTTTAGTTGCGCTACCTGCCCTTGTCGCTGGCACGTTAATACAAAAACGCTACGCGCAAAATGTAGACCTTATTACTGGCACAAGCTATCAATACGGCGCCACTCTACTCTTTTTTACTCTGTTATCTTTTACCACAGAAATTGGCACCGTTGACTGGAATATCACCTTTGTAGCAACACTCGCATGGTTGGTTGTTGTGCTATCGGTCATCACTGTTTTATTACTGCTTTATATGATTCGTCATGGTGAAGCGACACGTGTAGCGAGTTATTTTTATCTCGTTCCACCACTGGCCGCATTTCAGGGTTGGTTATTTTTTGATGAGCAGTGGAGCTGGATGACGATTGCAGGTGCAGGACTGGTGATAGCTGCTTTGATGGTGAATAGGCCGCAACGCACACCCCCCTAGTTTTACATGATGTTCTGATCAGCATTAAAAACATCATGTAAAACTAGGGGGGTGTGTTCGGCAGGCTCAACAGAGCTGTGCGTTATATGTACCTATTTATCTAATTTTTTCTTGTAAAAGCTATTAGTTTCAGGTTTTTGCTTGGCGCTCTTTACGTTCGTGCTTTTGCTGTCAGTGCTTTCATTCGTAATGTTACGGTGCTTAACTGCCAGCCCTTGGAGGAAATTACGCAATATTTGATCTTTACATTCGCGGTAGTGTTTGTGACCAGGTTTGCGAAAGAAGGCGCTTAGTTCGTGTTTACCCAATTTAAAGTTGGCGAGGGCTAACAACTCTAGTACGTCTTCTGCTTTTAGGTTTAAGGCGATTTTTAATTTCATAAAAACCATATTATTGCTTAGGCGTTTTTCTGGTTCAGGTGACGGGCCATCGCGTTTGCCACGTTTTTCTGTAATGAAGTTATTGAGGAAAATTGCTAACTGCGTGTCGCTACAGACTTGGTAGGCAGGGTCATCATCTTTTTTAAGCCAATCACTGATTTCTGTACGCGTTACTTTGTGTTTTCCATTACTGGATAGCGTGA
Source organism: uncultured Cocleimonas sp. (assembly GCA_964403815.1). Taxonomy (GTDB): domain Bacteria; phylum Pseudomonadota; class Gammaproteobacteria; order Thiotrichales; family Thiotrichaceae; genus Cocleimonas. The sequence continues at coordinate 10,529 of CAYOHT010000042.1, read as the reverse complement.
TCATTTTTGAATCGCTAAGGTCGAAGATGTAGCGGAGTCGGCGTAGGATGTCGTTGGCAATCATTTATGTTCCAGTGTTATATTAGCTTACTCCATACTAATACTTTAAATGCAAAACACATAAGTATTTTTCTGTTCGGTCTTCCTTATTATGTGCCGCTACAGAATACGGCACAATATCGTAAGCTTAGGGGCGAGTGATAAATTTTGTTGCCCATACGGTTAAAATTGCGCAGGCAATAGCAGTGGCAAGTGTTATCAGTAATCCATTTAAAGTGCTGCCAACAACGGTTAACGCTACAAAGTACCCACCGACAACCCCACCAACACCACCCAAAATACCATCACCAATCATACCAAAAGCGGATACTCTTTTCGAGAGTTTGCGTGTTATAAGGCCTGTAGCCACACCGATAACTAGTAAAATTAAATATACCCAAAGTGCCATATTAGTTCTCCATAGATACAAAATATTAGAATATCATAATATACTACATTAGGTTTTTGTATTTACAATACAAAATAAAGCTAAATGAAATTTTAACACCGTTAAATCACAATGTGAGCATACTTGTGCATCCAGCTTATCCATCATTGCGTAAAAGTGTATAATACAACTATCTAATTAAATTCTTATCATAATGAAAAAACACATAAAACACATAATCTCTTTGTTGCTATTTATAGTGATGTTTAATGGTTTTGCGGCGAGTCCAGATGATTTGTTAAAACCTGATTTGGCTTTTAAGGCTTCGGCAGCACCAAATTCCCCTGAAACAATTAAAGCAACGTGGAATATTGCCGATGGCTACTATATGTATCGCAAACGTTTTTCCTTTGAAAGCGATACGGCTGGTATAACGCTGGGTACGCCTGTTTTCCCAAAAGGGAAGATGAAGGAAGAGCCTGGTGTTGGAACAGTGGAAACGTATCGAAATAAGGTTGTTATTGAAATTCCTATCACGCGAAGTGATTCTGCGGTTACCGATTTATCATTAAAAACCAAGTCGCAAGGTTGTGCAGATATTGGTGTTTGTTATCCGCCACAAAAGAAGACCTTGAATATTAAGTTTGCAGCAACAAGCCCAGAAACTGCTCAAAA
>CAYOHT010000042.1:0-9327 GCA_964403815.1 uncultured Cocleimonas sp. | reverse complement strand
CTCAAAAAATAGCGACATCTACACTCGCTACTAAGAAGTCCTTTAGCCTTGCGAATGAGCTTGGCATTACGGGTATTGGCGCGGTAAATGCGCCCTTGCATCCTGATAAGGCTTTTGGTTTTGATGTTGTAGCTGTTGATAAACAAAATATAAATGTTAGATGGAGTGTGACACCGGGGCATTATCTCTATCAACATAAGCTTAATTTTAGTGTAGCTGAGCCTATTGGGGTTTCATTGGGTGATCCTGCGCTACCTAAAGGCAAAGCGGAGCATGATGAATATTTTGGCGATATTATTACTTATAATAAAAACTTTAACGTCAAAATCCCGCTGGTGGGTAATGCCGACTCGGTAACGGTTAAAGTCGATTATCAAGGTTGTTCAAAGCTGACGGGTATTTGTTATCCGCCACAGACTAAGTCGCAGACTATTAATTTAGCATCGGCTCAGGCGGCTACGCAAACTACAACAACGGCGACCCCAGCAGTGGCGGCTATTTCAGAAACTCCCGATAATTCAACAGCAATCATGCCACCCGCTACTACTGCACCTACAAAAATATCGGAGCAAGACAGTATTGTTGCAAAGATGCTGAGTGGAGGCTTTGTCGCCATTTTGTTTTCATTTTTCCTTGCAGGCATTGCGTTAACATTCACGCCTTGTGTATTCCCTATGATTCCTATCCTATCGGGTATTATTGCTGGGCAGGGTAGCGATAACTCTACGCGAAAATCATTCTTTTTATCATTAGCTTATGTGCTTGCTATGGCATTCACTTACGCGGTTGTGGGCGTTATCGCCGCATTAAGTGGTGAGAACTTGCAGGTTGCGCTACAAAATCCGTGGGTGATAGGTGCGTTTGCAGGGTTGTTTGTATTGCTATCGCTTGCCATGTTTGGTTTTTATGAGTTGCAGATGCCAGCAAGCATTCAAGAGAAGCTAACCAATATCAGTAATAGCCAATCAGGCGGTAGTATGATGAATGCCGCGATTATGGGCTTGTTGTCTGCGCTGATTGTTGGACCTTGTGTGACTGCGCCATTAATTGGTGCGTTGATTTATATTTCACAAACCAAAGATGTGGTGTTAGGTGGATTATCACTGTTTGCACTCGGGCTTGGTATGGGTGTTCCGCTCATGATCATCGGCACATCGGCGGGCAAGATATTGCCTAAAGCAGGCGCGTGGATGGATAAGGTAAAAGCAGGTTTCGGTATTATGATGCTCGCGCTGGCAATTTGGATGCTAGAGCGTGTTGTATCTATGCAAGTTGTTGTATTGCTCTCGGGTATCCTCGCAGTATTCACAGCCATCTACATGGGCGCGCTGGATGCTTTGAGTGAAGCGAGTACAGGTTGGAAACGATTCTTCAAGGCTTCGGGTCTTGTGGTGTTGCTCTACGGTGCGATGTTATTGTTTGGCGCGGCTAGTGGCAATGGAAGTTTACTTCATCCTCTAAAAGGTAGTTTCTCAGGGGGCGGCTCAGCGCAAAATAATGCAGAGCAAGGTTTAGTCTTCCAGCAAATAAAGGGCGTTGACGGGCTTGAAAATGCGTTAGCGCAAGCCAAGCAACAAAATAGAACCGTGATGTTAGATTTTTATGCTGACTGGTGTATTTCGTGTAAAGAAATGGAGCATGGAACGTTTACAGACAGTGGGGTTATCAACTCATTAAAGAACACAGTTCTTTTGCAAGCAGACGTAACACCCAATGATGATAAAGATAAAGCATTGCTAAAGAAATTTGGCTTGTTTGGTCCTCCTGGAATCTTGTTTTTTGATAAAAACAGCAAAGAGAATTTATCCTATCGCATCGTAGGTGAAATGAAGGCTAAGCCTTTTAACGATCATGTGATCCAATTTTTAAATACAATAAAATAAGAAGCAATAAAATGAAAAAAACAACGCTCGCAATAATATTGATTGGTGCTTTAAGCTTGGTCGCTGCATATTTTTCGATAAAAAATGATGTGCATAAAACCGTATTTGGTGAAGGAAGAATAACCGACTTCATTGAAATGTTGAGAGATAATGGCAAGCAACCAGTCTTTACTTCGGGTCAAGTAGGAAAAATCGCGCCTGACTTCACCTTGCCTTCGGCTTCTGGCGGGCAGGTAAAACTTGCTGACTATAAAGGAAAGCTGGTCTTACTAAACTTTTGGGCATCATGGTGTCCACCTTGTCGTGCGGAAATTCCTGGTTTTATAAAAATCCAAGAAGAGTACAAAGATAAAGGCTTTAGTATTTTGGGCGCTGCGATTGAAGATAAAGAAGCCGTTAATAGATACATTGAAGATATCGGTATGAACTATCCAAGTGCTTACGGCGTTGAAGCCGTTCATAAAGTTGCAGGGGCTTATGGGGACCCTGATGGAGCTTTGCCCTATAGTGTGCTCATTGGGAAAGATCAAAAAATATTGATGGTGTTTGCAGGTTTTTTGAGTGAAACAAAGCTTAAAGAACTCATTGATGAGAACCTATAATAAATTTCTGAGAATAAAAGCGAATATTGCTTGCGCTTAAAGAAAATCACCCTATAATACGCTCCCTCTGATGCGGGGTGGAGCAGTCTGGCAGCTCGTCGGGCTCATAACCCGAAGGTCGTAGGTTCGAATCCTGCCCCCGCTACCAAGATTCAAAGAAAGTACGTTTTAGATAGTTTATAATGTGCATTCATAATAAAAAAGCCCCGTTTTAACGGGGCTTTTTTATTATTTAGATAACAGGAAATATAGAAAAATATTGTGCAAACAGCGCTAGATAATTTAGTCAAAAACACCGTAGAAGGCTTAGGCTTTATACTATGGGGTTATGAGTATCGCCCACACGGCGAAAGTGCATTATTACGTATCTTTATAGAAAAGAACGAAGGTATTAGTGTAGATGATTGCGCATTAGTTAGTCGTCAAATAGGCGCGGCATTAGATGTTGAAGATATCATTCCTGTAGCCTATATTTTAGAAGTATCTTCACCTGGTATGGATCGTGTCTTATTTACAGAGGATCAATACCAAGATTATATTGGTGATAATATAAAGATACGCACTCGAACAAGAATAGATGATAGAAGAAATTTTAAAGGTACATTGGTAAGTGCAAGCGAAAGCGTTGTCACCGTTAAGGTTGATAATGAAGAGTTTGCAATCCCGTATGAATCCATTGATCGCGCCAGATTAATTCTGGACTGATAAGACAGCAGGTTAAAGCTATGAGCAAAGATATATTATACGTTGTAGAGACAGTGTCGAATGAAAAAAACCTTGATTCTGCCGATATTTTTGAAGCAGTTGAAACGGCTATTGCTACTGCAACGCGTAAAAAATACGGCGCAGAACAAGACTTCCGTGTAGATATTGATCGTGAAACAGGTGATTACGAAACCTTCCGTCGCTGGGAAATCATGGATGATGAAAATCCTGATTTTGAATCTCCAGAGAGACATATCCTAAAAAGCTATGCGGATGACAGAAAGCTAAGTCTAGAGATTGGCGAGTACCTTGAGGAACCTGTTGAATCAATTCAGTTTGGTAGAATAACGGCTCAAATCGCTAAGCAAGTCATCATGCAAAAAGTACGTCAAGCAGAACGACAAAAAGTAGCGGATGCTTTCCAAGACCAAGTTGGACAGATTGTACTGGGCACAGTTAAACGTGTTGACCGCCGTGGCATCGTTTTGGATCTGGGTGAAAACAGTGAAGCCATTATTCCTCGTGAAATGATGATTCCTCGTGAAATGGCGCGTACGGGTGATCGTATGCGTGGCATTTTACAAGAGATTGACGAAGAAGGTCGTGGTGGCCCACGCATGATTGTCTCTCGTATAGATGAAGAGTTTTTGGTTGAATTAGTGAAACTTGAAGTGCCAGAAATAGGGCAGGACCTTATCGATATTATGGGCGCTGCCCGCGACCCAGGTTCTCGTTCTAAGATTGCTGTTCGTGCAAACGTACCTAATCTTGATCCTGTGGGTGCTTGTGTAGGAATGCGTGGTTCACGAATTCAGACCGTAACAAATGAAATGAACAATGAACGTGTAGATATTATCCCTTGGGATGATGATATTGCTCGTTTTGTTATTAACTCAATGCAACCTGCAGAAGTATTATCTATCGTAATAGATGAAGATAAAAAGAGCATGGACATCGGTGTTGATGAAGAAATGTTGGCGCAAGCCATTGGTAAAGGTGGTCAAAATGTTCGCCTTGCTAGCCAACTTACAGGTTGGACACTCAATGTAATGAGTGAAGAAGAAGCAGAAAACAAGACACGTGGCGAACAAAATATGTTGGTTGCCCTGTTTGCGGATAAGCTTGAGGTTGATGAAGAGGTTGCCAATATCTTGGTTGAAGAAGGTTTTGCAAGTCTCGATGAAGTCGCTTACGTTCCTGCTGAAGAGTTCTTGAAAATTGAAGAATTTGATGAAGAGATCGTTGAAGAATTAAGAAGTCGTGCACGTAACGCATTACTTGCGCTTGCGATTACGGGTGAAGGTGGAAAGCCTGCTCCAAATCTTCTAGAAATGAAAGGTATGAATAACGCACTTGCACAACTATTGGCAAGTAAAGGTATTTGTACAATGGAAGATCTTGCTGAGCAAGCAACCGATGAATTATTAGATATTGACGGCATTGAAGATGAAGAACAGGCCGCAAAACTGATCATGACTGCACGAGAGCCATGGTTTGCCGAAGCAGATGCAGATGCTGAAGAAGAAACAGATGCAAAAGCTTCAAATGTGTAAGCCAATAGGAGATATATTAAATGTCAGATACAAGCATAAAACAACTCGCCGAAATGACAGGAAACACTGTCGAGGCGTTACTGCAAAAGCTGCAAACTGCAGGAATGAAAGTATCGAGTGCGGATGACACTATTCCTGAGGCTGTAGTTGACCTCATAAAGATGGAACAAGGCGTTAGCGCACCTGCTGCTAAGAAGGCATCAGGGAAGATGTCACTTAAAAGCCGTGGAACCAGTGAGATTGATGTATCAACATCACATGGTAAAAGCAGCGTTTCAGTCGAAGTAAGGCGCAAGAAGAGTTTTAGCCGTCGCCCTGTTGCTACGCCTGTGACTGATGATGCTAATATTGAAGAGTTAGAAGCATCCGCTAACCGTTCGGGTGAGCTTGCGGATCAACTTTCAAATGAAAGAAAAGCACGCGAAGATGCAATGGATAAATCCAAAGCAGACCGTGAAGAAGCGACTGAGCGCAGAGCAACAGAAAAATCTGAGAAAGAAGCAGAAAAAGCAGCAGCTAGTGCGACAAGAGATACAGAAAAAGAAGCTGAAACAACTGAAGAAAAACTAGAAGAAACAACTGAAACTGTAAAAGAAGCTGCTCCAGAGCCAGCTAAGCCTTTAACACCCAAAGAAATGCGTGAAGCACTCGCTAACAAAGCACGTGAAGAAGCATCGTCAATGTTTAAAAGGCGATCGTCACCCCCAAAGCGTACTCCAGCTCCAGCAAAAGCCGCGCCTGCAAAAGCTAGCCCCGCGCCAGCAGCTCCAAATGCGAACGCAAACAAAGGTAAGAAAAAGCCGTTCCAAGGACGTGGAGGATCTCCAGGTCAGCTTCATATAAAACAAGGTCAAGGTGGCCGTCGTAAAAAGAAAGGTAAACGCACCAGAAATGTGAAAATTGAGCAATCAACAGATCATGGTTTCGAACTACCAACGGAAACAGTTGTACATACAATTGAAGTACCCGACACAATAGTCGTTTCGGAACTTGCTCAAATGCTTAACGTAAAAGGCGCTGATGTTATCAGAGCGATGATGGGCATGGGCGTAATGGCGACTATCAACCAAGTGATTGATCAAGACACCGCCATTTTGATTGTTGAAGAGATGGGTCACGTTGCTACAGCAGGTAAATCTGAAGAAGAAGTAACGTCATCAGAGTCACTACTTGAAGATGTGAGCGGTTATGAAACTAGCCCACGTCCTCCTGTTGTTACCATCATGGGGCATGTTGATCATGGTAAAACATCATTGCTCGATTATATTCGTGAAAGCCGTGTAGCTTCTGGTGAAGCGGGCGGGATTACCCAGCACATTGGTGCGTATCAAGTCACAAAAGACAATGGCACAATCGCATTTTTGGATACGCCAGGTCATGCGGCATTTTCACAAATGCGTGAACGTGGCGCGCAAACGACGGATGTTATTATCCTAGTGGTAGCGGCGGATGACGGTGTTATGCCACAAACAGAAGAGGCAATTAAGCACGCTCGTGCAGCAAAAGTTCCTTTGATTATTGCTATTAACAAAATAGATAAAGAAGGGGCTGATCCTGAAAAAGTAAAAAGTGAGCTTTCTAAGTTTGAAGTTATCCCAGAAGACTGGGGTGGAGAAGATGTATTTGTTAATGTTTCTGCCAAAGAAGGTACGGGCATTGATGATCTTCTTGATGCAATCCTCTTGGTTGCTGAAGTGCTTGAGCTTAAAGCGCGTACTGAAGGTCCTGCAAAAGGCACAATTATTGAGTCTCGTGTAGTAAAAGGTAAAGGTGCGGTTGCGACGGTTCTTGTACAAGAAGGTACATTGAAGAAGGGTGATATTGTCCTGGCGGGTTCTGAATTTGGTCGTATTCGTGCTATTTTAGATGATATGGGTAAAACCATTGCTGAAGCGGGGCCATCAACACCCGTTGAAGTTCTTGGTCTTTCGGGTACGCCTAGTTCAGGTCAAGATTTGTTGGTGATGAAGAACGAGCGTCGTGCACGTGAACTCGCTGAACAACGCCATGAGAAAGAGCGCGAAGGCCGCTTTGCTGCTCAACAGGCTGCCAAGCTTGATGCGATGTTTGAGAAAATGCAAAATGCAGATAAATCGACTTTGTCTGTCTTGCTAAAAGCAGACGTGAATGGCTCGCTTGAAGCAATCAAAAGCTCTCTAACCGCGCTATCAACACCAGAGGTTGCTGTACAAATTATCTCATCAGGTGTTGGTGGATTAAGCGAAACCGATATTAGCATGGCACAAGGTGCTGGTGCAGTAATCATCGGCTTTAACGTGCGTGCAGATGCATCTGCAAGACGTGTTGCACAAGAGTCTGATATTGAAATTCGTTACTATAGTATCATTTACGAGCTAATCGATGATGTGCGTGATGCCATGAGTGGTCTCTTGAAGCCAGAGCTTCGTGAAGAGCTTATCGGTATCGCAGAAGTTAAGGACGTATTTACAGGTTCTGGATTTGGTAATATCGCTGGTTGTCTGGTTATTGAAGGCAAGGTCAAGAAAAGTGAACCTATTCGTGTTCTTCGTAACGATGTGGTTGTCTACGAAGGTTACCTTGAGTCATTGCGTCGTCATCAAGATGATGTTAAAGAAGTGGTTATGGGTACGGAGTGTGGTATTGGCGTGAAGAACTACGATGATATTAAACCCGGTGATCAGATCGAAGTATTTACGCGCACTGAAATTGAACGATCACTTCCTAAGTCGTAGTTAATTAACGATGCCTTACGATTATTCTAGAACCGACCGCATTGGCGAGCAAATCAAGCGAGAGCTTGCCATGCTAATACGCAACGAGATCAAAGATCCGCGTGTGAGCATGGTGAGTATTCTTGATGTGACGGTTACTAAAGACCTGTCACAAGCCAAAGTGTATTTTGATGCTCTTAATCAAGAAGAGCATGAAGCCTGTGAGGAAGGTTTGAACAGCGCCGCAGGTTTTTTACGCAGAGAACTTGGTCGCGCTATCAAATTACGCAGCACACCATCGCTGAAATTTATATATGATGATACCGAACAGCGTGCTAACGACTTGTCACACCTGATAGATAAGGCGATAAAGTCGGATAAATAATGCCTTGCTAAATCATCATGTAAAAGTGGGGGGGTGTGAATTCACTCTACTAAGCATTCAATTTACACGATGTGAATAAGTTATGTCAGAAAACACTCCTCGACGCATTACTGACGCACAGATTGGTTTGCATAAAAACCTAGAGAAGACGATACAAAAGCATTTCGAAAACCCTTCTAGAAAGCCAATTTCTAAACACACCCAGCAAGCATTTGATGGCATTAAGGCACAAGTTGAAGCACATTTAGCCAAGGGCAATCCCCTGATCTTTGATTCGTGTTGTGGCACAGCCATGAGCACTCAAATTATTGCCACACAAAATTCCGATGCATTAGTGATAGGCATTGATCGCTCAGCCGTTCGGCTGACAAAAAGTGATAATGATAAGCTACCTAGCAATGTGCTCTTGGTTCAAGCTGAGTGTTCAGATTTTTGGTGGCTTGCTAAGCAGGCTGACTGGGTGCTTCAGAAGCACTTTATTTTATACCCCAACCCTTACCCAAAATCAAAACACTTAAAACGCCGTTGGCATGGTCATCCTGCTTTTCCTGTTTTGCTTTCATTAGGGGGCGAGCTGCAAGTACGTTCAAATTGGAGAGTATATATTGAGGAGTTTTGTACAGCAGCTAATTATATTGTTGATAATAGCTGTAAGGGGGTTGAAATATTCGAAGCAAACCCACCGCTAACTTTATTTGAAAAAAAATACCACGAGAGCGGACAGCAATTATATCGCTGTAAAGTACTCTTAAAAAAGTAAGCTATACTATTGGCTAATATCGTTTTTTTGACGAATCACCCTAGGAGAAAACTATGCGTATATTTCAATCAACCTTGCTTTCAATCGCTCTTTTATTTGTTTCATTTTCAGTAAGTGCTTTAAATGGTATTCCCAGCACCATGAGTGTAGGTGGCAAAAATCTCGTTTTAAATGGAGCCGGGACAAGAACAAAATTCATTATTTCGGTCTATCATGCAGGTTTGTATTTGCCGACAAAAAGTGGCGATGCTAATAAAATCATGGCAGCTAACGAGCCAATGGCGCTTCGCATGAAAGTAGTTTCAGGCTTTGCCAGTGCAGCAAAAATAAAACATGCATTAAATCAAGGTTTTGCCAATGCAACAGGCGGGAAGACAGCCCCAATCAAGCCACAGATTGATCAACTATTAAACTCGGTTTTTAAAGGTAAGATTTCAAAAGGTGATGTTTTCGATATGATCTACACGCCACAAGGCGGAACGAAAGTGGTTAAAAATGGCAAAGGCTTAACGGTTATTAAAGGTCTGCCATTTAAGAAGGCCTTGTTGGGAATTTGGTTGTCAAACCGACCTGCTCAAGGTAGTTTGAAGAATCAACTACTGGGTAAGTAATTGATCTAATAGGAAGGATATTCAAAGCACACCCCCCCACTTTTACATGATGTTTGTAAACTTATATAAAAAACATCATGTAGCTCTGCATAAATTCTAGCAGTCGTTAAAAAACTAACGAGCTATCATTCAAAA
>CAYOHT010000041.1:6436-12506 GCA_964403815.1 uncultured Cocleimonas sp. | reverse complement strand
GCGGTGCTGTCTGCGGATATGGATAACACCGACAAGGTTGTGATCTTCGTCGATGATTGTCAGCAACTCGATTTAGAGATTGTGCCGCCCGATATTAATCGTTCAGAATACAAATTCATTAGCGAGCATGAAGGCAATGTCATCTTCGGTTTGGGTGCAATCAAAGGCGCAGGAGAAAGCGCAATTGCTGAAATTATCGATGAGCGTAATGCCAATGGTCCGTACAAATCCATGGCGGAAATGTGTCAACGCGTTAAGTCACGCAAAATATCCAAGCGTATTTTAGAAATACTCATTAAAGCAGGCGCGTTTGATAGTTTGGGTATTAATCGTAAGAGTTTATTTGAGGGCTTGCCAGAAATTGTTCGCATCGCTAATCAACAACACCGTGATGAAGAGATTGGACAGAATGATCTATTCGGCGGTTCTATTGCCGTTACTCAAGATGAAAAAGTCACGCCAAGGCTTGAAGAATGGGGTGATAAAGAAAAACTTAGATTAGAAAAACTCGCAATCGGGCTTTACCTCACAGGACATCCCATCAATGCCTATGAAGAAGAAGTGAAGCAATTAAGATCACGTACCTTAAAAATGATGGCAGAAGATGATGGCTTGGTGAAATATCAAAAGAAGCCGATAACGCTAGTCGGTTTAGTGTCTGCGGTTCGTGTACAAAATACCGACCGTGGCAAGCGCGCATTCGTCACATTAGATGATAAAACCGCCTATTATGAGTTGTTTATTTTCAGCAATGTCTTTGAGCAGTTTGAACATGTGATTCAAAAAGAAGAAGTGCTAGTAGTAGAAGGCTCACTAAATTCAGATTACACCACAGGTGCAGTTCGTTTACGTGTAGAAGCACTGCATAATATGGAAACTGCGCGTAACCAGTTCTTGCGACGCTTACAACTCAATATCGATAAAAGTCAAACTGCTAATGGATTATTAGATAAGCTAGATGAACTTCTACCGTCTACAAAAGCGACAATGCAAAACCCCAACAATCAAACACAGCTAGGGCAATGCCCCGTGTTTATCGCCTATGAAACAGACAATGAAAAAGTTGAATTACGCTTGGGGTCAGATGTAAGTGCGCCATTAGGTGATGATGATATAAAGCTATTAAAGAAAGCTTTGGGCGATGATCGGGTTAATCTGGTTTATTAGTAGTCTAATTACATTAAGGTGAAATGTGGATATTCAAGAAATTCTTTATAAATTTAGTTCTGCTAAAAATCTGTGTTTTCCAAAAGAAGCACTTGATGAGGCAGTTAAACAGCAAGCAGAAATAACCCCCATATTATTGAACTATATAGACATTGATCCTGCCCAATTAATGGTGCTTTATGATGAGTGTGAGGTGCGTAGTGATAGTACAGAATCAGACTTCAGGTGGATATTTGCAGTATATTTACTTGCTCAATTTCGTTGTGAGAAAGCATTTCAGCCAATCATTAGTTTTTTTAGTTTTTATGACCAAGAAGTTGTACATGAAGCTGTAGAGGACTTTATTACCGAATCCTTACCAAGTATTTTAGCATCTGTCTTTGATGGTAATGTAGAATTATTATTTCAAGTCATTAATGATAATAGTAAAGATTCTTATATCAGAGACGCTTTTCTACACGCTACTATGATTTTAGTTTTATATGATAAGTTGGATACAGTGAGTGTAGTTCCTCGCTATAAGGAATTGCTAGATAGGACTATTACAGATAGTGATGCTCATACAGTGACGCTCTTCGTTTCAACATTGTCAGACCTATCCCTTCCAGAATTGAGAGAAAATATTGACAAGGCTTATGATAAAAACTTAGTTGATCTTGACTTTCTTACTAGAGAAGATATTGACTATATCTATGATAATCCGCCACTCAAGGGAAGCTCGTATCATTCAATGGTTGATGATTGTTATCCTACACTGAAAAACTTTTCTTGGTTTGTAGAGTCATCTGAGCTTGAGTCATCATTTTTTACAGATATGCCTGATGAGGCTTTAGATGAATTTATCGAGGGGGAGAAAAAAGTAGGGAGAAATGAGCCTTGTCCCTGTGGCAGCGGTAAAAAGTATAAGAAGTGTTGTTTGCATTGAGAAGTAAAATAATATTTGTAAGCCAATTCTAGTAAGCAATCAGAGCTTTATTAAGCGCTAAGTCATAAATAATAGTGTGGAATATGATATAACTAGGCTCCCCTAATACAAACAATACAACACGGAGAACAGCGAATGAATATTTTAGCTTTTGGGCCCAATGGTAGTGGTAAAGGCACGCAAGGCGCGATTGTAAAAGAGAAGTATGGGCTTGATCATATAGAGTCGGGTGCAATTTTTCGTGAGCATATTAAGGGTGGCACTGAGCTTGGTATGAAGGCAAAGGCATTTATTGATAGTGGTGATCTTGTGCCTGATGAAATTACGATTCCGATGGTGCTAGAAACGTTGGGCAATTCAAAAGATAAAGGTTGGTTGTTGGATGGTTTTCCGCGTTCTTTAGCGCAAGCAGAAGCTTTGGATAAAGCCTTGGGTGAGTCGGGCATGGCGCTTGATTATACGCTTGAGATTAACCTTGATCGTGAAATTGCAAAAGAAAGAATTATGGGTCGCAGACTGTGCGCCAACGATAATAATCACCCTAATCACATTGCTTTTGATGCGATAAAGCCTGTAGAAAAAGACGGCGAGTTAGTGTGTCGTGTATGTGCTGGGGAGCTTTCAATGCGTGCAGATGATCAAGATGCGGATGCGATTAATAAGCGCCATGATATTTACTATGATGATTCAACGGGTACAGTTGCGGCGCTTAACTATTTTAAAAATAGTGGCAAATCAAAGGTCATTTCTGTCGATGGTTCAAAAGCGATCAATGCTATTTCAGAAGAGATTATGGCTCAGTTAAGTTAAAACTCTACTAAAATTAAAGGATAAAAAAGCACACCCCCCTAGTTTTATATGATGTTTGTCGCTTAAGGAAGGACTGATCAAGTCCAATTATTTTAAGCGTGCTAAAACTGCTGCTATTTCTGCGCTTAGCATCATGTAAAAGTAGGGGGGTGTGCTTTCTTTATTAGAATCTATATCGAATAGTTACCACTGATCTTATGAAGCTTGAATAGAAATACTTCTTTAATTATTATTGCTCTAATAATTAAAAATTATAAACATAAGAATAATAATGAATACATCGCGCACAAATCTACTGAGCTTTATTATTACTTTTCTGATGATCTTGTTAGCAGTAGCAGTTGCGGCTAATTTATTTGTGTTCAAACAGTTACCTTTGGCTCTTATTGGCTCAGGATTCCTCTGCGCATTACTCTATGCAGGGTATTTATGTAAGGCTGTTGGAGAATATAAAAGACCCGCATGGATAGTTTCTATTGTTTTAGGCGCGCTACTTTATGGGCTTCTTCTTGATGGTAAAGGCGAAAGAGGATCGTTCTCTTTAATTCTATTTTTCCCTGTAATTATCTACCCATTGTTAGGATTAAAAAAAGGCACGTATCTGTACTTTACCTTCGGCGTATTGGTTTGGTTTACCACGCTTTATGGAACACAATACTGGGGCCTGCAAGATCCATATATGTATTTATTGAATATATCACTGACGTTACTCGTTGGTGGAATTGTGGTTTATCATGCAGAGCACGTCTCTAATGAAGTGGTTAAATCATTTCACAAAACATCCATTACCGACCCTTTAACGGGGCTTTGGAATCGAAAAATGAGTGATGAGATGCTTGATCGTGTCACAGATGAGAGCAAACGTTACGAGAAGAGTTACTCGATGATTTTATTGGATATTGATTTTTTCAAAAAAATTAATGATAAATATGGGCATCAAGCGGGTGATCAAGTGCTTATTGAGTTTTCAAAAATTGTCGAAGAAAATACTCGAAAGTCAGATATGCTATTTCGTTGGGGTGGTGAAGAGTTTTTGATAATACTTCCCAATACAACACTTGATGGGGCTGAACAAGCTGCCGACAAAATTATCACCAAGGTGAGAAAACATATTTACACAGATTTAGATGAAGGTGTAACCGTTAGTGCAGGCGTTGCAGAAAACACCGACCATGCTGACAAAAAGAGCTTTTTTAAACGCGTGGATAAAGCGCTTTATCAAGCAAAGTATGAAGGGAGAAACCGCTACATTTTGGCTCAGTAAATCCGTTATTTAATCATCTTGAGATAAATTATCATTTGGTGCCGCATTTAAGTCTAGTAAGTCACTAAAACTACGAGCTACAATTCAAAACTAAGGATTACGATAGCCACGCAAGTACCACCATTCAAAGATTTTTTTGGTGTGGTGTAATATTCGACAAGGCGGAAGCACTAAAGTCCGCTTTTCAGTTCTGTATGCTAATGTGCCTTTATTGTTTGAATCAATAATACAGGCAAGTTCGTATTTGAAGGTATGCGTAGCGGCTTTGCCTAGCAATCCATCCAACATATTATTAATGGCGGCTACGGCTTGTAAATCTGCCATGTGTGCTTGCTTAGGTTTCCAGTCTGGTCCAGGGAAGCTCCCTGCATCACCCGCTACATAAACATGTTCAAAACCTTCTACACTACAATTCATATTTGATTGAATCAATCCGCCTGGACTAAGTGGCATTTCAGTATTTGCCGCAAAGCTTGGGCCTGTCATACCAGGCATAAAAATAATGAGGTCAGTGTCAAATTCACTGCCTTCAGTGGTGACTTTATTTGCTGTAAAGCCTTTCACTTTATGACCAAGGTGCGTTTCTATATCACGCTTTTTTATTTCGCTTAGAATCCCTTTTACCGCACTTTCACCTAGGCGAGCGCCCGGTTTTTTTGCTGGGCTAAAGAAGATGATTTTAAATTTATCACGACGACCTTCTTGGCGAAGTTGTGTATCCAGTCCAAATAATAATTCAAACATGGGGCCACCACGCATGGCAGAAGGCTCTTTTGGGTTTCCACCAAAGCCGAGTGAAATCGTTCCGCCATCCATCTTGTTGATTTTATCGCGCATTTTTTCTGCGGCATCAATACCTTCACAAATGGTGATGGCGTTTTCGATGCCCGATAATTTCTTGATAAATCGCCCGCCACTGGCAATGAGTAAAGCATCATTTTTCACATCGCCGTTATCTGTTACAACGGTTCGCCCGCCATCTTCAATAGCTGTCACGCTTCCTGCAAAAAAGTTTACATTATTTTTTGTAAAGAATTTGGCAAGATCAATGCGTAAATCATCACCTGTGCGTTGACCTGATGGAATCCAAATCAAACTAGGTAAATAAATAAATTCTGCTTTAGGTGCAATTAAAGTAATGCCGATGGTTTTATTGTGCTTACGGATTTCTTTAATAGCAGTGAGCGCGGCAAAGCCTGCGCCGATGATGGTGATTTCCTGTGTCATGATCTTAGCATCCTAAAGTGAGGATGATATTGTATATTAGTTCTTACTAATATACAAATAAGTATTGGCATTAGCAAAGCACACCCCCCCACTTTTACATCATGTTTTCAAAGTCTCAAATCATCATGTAAAAGTGGGGGGGTGTGCTTTTGAAGGAATTAACAACTATAGATCATAGCCACGCTCTTCGTGATCTATTATATCCAAACCTTGAGTTTCTTCATCAGGGCTTACGCGCAAGCCTGTAATCAAGCCGACTAATTTGAGTAGTATGAATGTCACGATTAAAGTATAAGTAAAGGTCGCGATAACACCGATAGCTTGTACACCAACCACCGCCCCAAACCCAATGTGTGATGGGTGCGTAAACAAGAATCAACCAAAGCGCTGAGAATAAAACCACTGCCGAGAATTTAGTGCGCTCTGCAAAACCACCAATAATAAGAGCAGGTGTGATAATCGCAAAAGTCATTTGAAACATGGCAAAGAGTGATTCTGGAATATCACCTTGGAGTGATCCTTCAGTAATCCCAGCAAAAAAGGCTTTATCAAGTCCGCCAAAATAAGGGTTGCCTTCACTAAAAGCGGTACTGTAACCAACCGCGACCCACAATATACTCGCAATGCCCGCAATGGCAAAACATTGCATAAGAATGGATAGGATATTTTTACTTCTG
>CAYOHT010000041.1:0-6336 GCA_964403815.1 uncultured Cocleimonas sp. | reverse complement strand
TAAAGAACGTACTTCAGCGTATATGTCGGAATTCATCGTGGGAATATCGATATGAGGGTTAATAAAATCTGTAGGGATTAGCTTAGAAGTGATAAACAAGGTGAGGTCTTTTTTAGCACAGGTCATTGCCATAGTGAGCTTATGTGTGTTTTCTGCAACCAAAGATTTATATTGTTCGTGATTTTTACGGATGTTACTTTCATCATCATAAATATGCTGTAAACCAACAATGAAAACATGCGAGGCAACGTGCCCATGCGCATGCAGCAGGCTACAGATTCCCAAACCTTTTCTGTATTGGTTTTCATCATTAGTTATTTCTACCGATATTTCTAAGGTTTCAGATAATAGTTTTTCATAATAATGAATTGATTCACTCTGTGTGGTGATGAGTAAAATATCTTTTGGTCTTGTGCCGCTGTGAATCAGCTTTTTTATTTTATCCAGTAAACGATTTTTTTCGTCTTTAGAAGAATGAAAATGTAATAGCTGAGGCATTGGACTATTAGAAAGGTTAGGGAGGTTACGGTGTATTGCCCTGTCATGTGCAGCAGGTAACCTGTGTAAATAAAAGGAACTTGCAGCATTTAAAATATACGGATTAATGCGGTAATTGTGTATTAGGCTTGTGCAGTTCCCTCGTAAATCCAAGCGGGTTTCTTTCCAGAGGTTGCAAGAATTGACATGATGTTGGCTGAGATTTTGCGAAATAAAGAGTTGCCCAAGTTTGGGCTTGATTACTTTTCTCATTAATTCAAAAGTAATCGGTGGAAATAAGTGCGCATCATCAATAAGAACATGATCATAATACTCTTTAAATATCTGTGTCGAAGACAATGATTTTAGCAGTTGTTGTGGGAACTCTGCAGCGAGAACGTCGTTGCTCAGTGCTAGATCACTCTTAATGTTTTCTAGTGTTTTCCAGATATATTTGAGTTGTTTCTGTGTTAGGTTACAGTCCTGCTCGCTTCTATCTGCTTTTAAATAGTCATTCTGTTCGAAGAAAGCTCGTCCTAAAATATAGTTTAATTCTTGAAAGAAAATAGCAAAACTGATTTTATTCTTACTTAACTGCTTGCTTACAGTTTTATGCATGTGATCAAAAACATTCTCTTCATTCACTATTTCTTTTTTTGATTTAAGTAGCTTGGCACACCACTCGGTTAGTGACAGTATTTCTGTCTTTTTATCCGTTGGGTGTAGGCTGTAATAGCGTTTATTGAGCGATATTTTTGATGTTTGGTCAGGTGTAAGAATTAAGACCTTTTGATTATTTTCAAAATAACCTGATTGATTAATTAGTTTTGCACGCTGCAAAATAGTTTCTGTTTTCCCACTATTTATTTCACCATGCACACTACGCAAGTTTAAATGCTCAAAGCGGCTTTTGTCTGTCGGTTTAAGCATGCCCTTTTTAATAGCTATTTCTTGTTCATTATCCAATAAACCCCTATCAACTTGATGAGAGTAAATAGCTAATTCAGGGTTGAACCCACAACGAATATGGTGGCGCATGGTTGGAGATAGGGGCTTTCCAATAAAGCTCTTAATCAATTCTCGTAAGTTATTATTGTTAGTGAGTTTATCTTTACCTAATAAATAAATACCTAATGATTGTATGCCCACATTAAGTTTGTCGTTAATTATATTATTAAATATCATTAAGAAGGGCGTTAATCTAGGCTTGTGTGCGTGTAATTTTGATGGAAGCAGACTGGCTTGAAATCTCATTAAGGCGAGAAACTCAGGGTTATTTAATAACCTTTTTTTGATCGACTTATTGCTTTTTGTGGTATCAAAAAAATTACTAGGAGCATCGCTGAGGTAGATAAACAGTGACTGCTGTCTGAACTTAACCCAAAAAAGAGCACCGTCTAACGTCATGCCAGCATGCTGTTTTATAGGGTTCTTTAAGCGCTGTATAACTTTATACTCAGGCCCTAGCTGATTGTATAAATCTTGATGCAAAGCCTGAGCAGCAGGGTTTTCATTAATACAGTCCTTTGGAATCATCATGGTCATATTTGGTATTAAATCTCTAGCGACAAGATTAGTAGTGTTATGGTTAAATATTAGCATGGGCTAAATGAACGCAAACTTAAATGGAATGTGATTTCATTCAAAAAGTAGTAGAATTTAAAGAAACGAAAGGTATTTTTTTAAAGTATGGCAATATACGCAATTGGGGATTTACAAGGTTGTTATGACTCGCTGCAATACTTGTTAGAGAAGCTTGATTTTTCGCCAGAAAAAGACCAACTCTGGTTTGCGGGTGATCTGGTTAACCGTGGTAAAAAATCGCTTAAAACAATTCGCTTTGTAAAAAGTCTAGGTGATTCAGCAACGGTTATTCTGGGTAATCATGATATTACCTTACTGGCAATGCATTACGGCGCATTGTCGCCAAACGCATCGTTAAAAAAACTACTCAAAGCGAATGATGTTGATGAACTCATTGATTGGCTACGCACACGTCCAATATTACATGTGGATGAGTCATTGGGTTTTTGTATGACACATGCGGGAATATCCCCCGTGTGGACATTAAAGCAAGCTCAAGAATCTGCCAATGAGATTGAAATATTATTGAGAGGCGATAACGTAAAAACTTGGCTTGAAAACGTTTATGGCAATAAACCAAGGCGTTGGTCGAATGATTTAGAGTCCTACGCGCGCCATCGTTATATTTTAAATGCATTTACACGCATGCGTTACTGCGATAAAAAAGATGGCGCATTAAACTTTTCGCTTAATAGCGCCCCTGTTTATCAATCAAAAATAAAGAAGAAAAACAAGAAAGTGCCATGGTTTTTATGGAAGAAGCGCAAATCAATTCCATTGCGTATAATATTTGGTCATTGGTCAAGCCTAGGTTATTATCAGGATGAAAACGTCATTGCACTTGATACAGGTTGTGTTTGGGGTGGGCAATTAACAGCAGTAAGGTTAGACAGTGATGTTGTTACAGCAATCAGTCAGCCTTGCAAAAATAGGGTGTAAAGCGTGGATGAAACAGATGATTCATTATTCGCACCAGCGGGTAGCATTAAACTAAATATTCGAGGAGAAGATTATTTAGTAAGAGTTATGAAGCCAGCAGCAAGTGCATCGTTACACGAATTGCAAATATCACTCAACCGTAACCGCGAAATGCTAAAAGAAAGCTATGAAGCGATGCATGAAACCTGCCGTGATGATTTTTTTAAACGCGTAGAAAAAAAGCACGTAGATTATTTTTCACCCACGCAAAATGCACTGGTAGCAAGGGCAAATATGGATTTACTCATTCCGCTTATCAATGTAAAAGGTGGCGTAGCAGCTTATGCTAGCAAGCTAGAAGGTATGCCAATAGAAAAGCATATAGAAAAGCTACGCAAAAAAGCAGCGACTAATGTGAGAGAAGAAAGTACCAAAAGTAGAATAGGTGGCTTCTTCTTGATGGTATTAGTTTTAGCGTTGGCAACAGCAATATTACTAGTATTTTTTTAGTAATCTTTCATATAGCAAAACACCATGTAAAAGTGGGGGGGTGTGCTTTCATATTTCTCTATAATAAGGAATAAGTTATGGCTAAAGAGCTAGTTAATATTATATGCATGAAGTGGGGCGATAAATATGGTGCTGACTATGTTAATCGTCTCTATGGAATGGTGAGCAGGAATCTAACCATCCCTTTTCAATTCGTTTGTTTTACAGAAAATGAAAAGGATATCCATCCTAACGTAAAAATATGCCCGCTACCCAGCCTAGGTTTGCCAGAAAATATTCCAGAGCGCGGCTGGTTAAAATTAGCCACCTTTCAAAATCCGCTGGCTGATCTAGAAGGCACCGCATTGTTCTTAGATTTAGATGTAGTGATTGTTGATAAGATCGATTGTTTTTTTGAACTTGAAGCAGAGTTTGCTGTTTGTTTTGATGAAAAAAAGAAAGCACAAAAGATTGGTAATACATCTGTTTATCGATTTGAAATTAATAAGCATGAAGATGTACTAGATTATTTCTTGAATAATTTTGATTCTATCAAATCCAACTATCGCAATGAGCAAGCCTATCTTTCAGATAAAATGAATGAAAAAAACAATCTAACTTTTTGGCCCAAAGATTGGACCCCTAGTTTTAAATATCATTGCATTCCTAAATTCCCCTTTAATTTTTGGCGAGCACCCTTTATCCCTGCAGGGGCGAATATAATTCTCTTTCATGGAAAGCCAGAGCCTTATGAGGCGGAGAAAGGTGTGAGTGGCAAATGGTATAGGTATTTTCGTCCTGTGGGTTGGATTACGGAGTATTGGAAAACATAATATTTAATGATGAATCTATCTAGCTTAAGAGAGAAAATTAAAGAATACCGTAAAGATGGAATGGTTCATTTCATAGAGTGTGATGAAAGAAGTTTTTGGCTAAAAACAGCAGGTGAAGAGAAGAGAAACTTGTTGAGAGTGATGTCATCCTTTTTGTCACAGCTTACGCCTTTTCAATTTTTTAAAGTAAACTCTATACTTAATCCCAAGGAACGCTTGAAACTGGAGATTGAGAATATTCAAGTAATGCAAAAAGCTAATATGGCTGTTCCTGATATTGTATTAGTGGAGGAGGATTATTTCGTTACACGTAATAGTGGTACGATGTTAACTCAACTAAACTTATCTCAAGAAAACGTAAAAATACTCTATACGCTTGTCTTTTCAACATTAGCTGGGTTTCATCAGAAAGGTTTTTATCATGGTAGACCGGCATTACGAGATATAATAGTCAACGATAAAGGGGTGATTACGTTTATTGATTTTGAAGAGTCAGGGCTTAATAGTAATCCACAATTAATGGCTCGTGATGTATTTATACTGTTAATGGATACAGGGCGTATAGAGGAACTAGATGCCGAAGATAAACTTAATTGCCTTAACGAGTGGGCTGATAACGTTTCTAATGAGTTGGTAGGAGAGCTAGAGTCAATTTATAAGAAAGTAAAGATGCTTACATTCTTAGCAAGTTTAATCCTTAAATTTAAAAAGAATAAGACTTCACTATATTTTCTAAGCAGTGTTGGAGTGTTACATGACTTCTTTCGATGATTTTATCAAAATTGTAATGAATAAAAAAGAGAATCTTTCTTTTTAGTTTTTAAAGTAAACTCTATACTTATTTAGCTTTAGCGCCAAATGTTCTAGGTTGATAGAGTTAGCACTTTAATAAATAAAGTGCTAACTTTTTTTAGAAAACTTAGTTCTTAAATTTATATAAGAATAAGATTTCACTGCGCTTTAAAGTAGTGTTAGCGTGTTACGTAATTTTTTTGGGGAAGTATATGGATTTTACGCTTAGACTACTGGGTAGTGCTGCAAGTAACGAAGAGAGTCAAAATAACAGAGCTAATGGCTATCCATTAGGGCAACCACTGATAGCGGGGATTGGTTTGCTATCATTGGGTTTATTCCTTTTAAGTAGGTTTGGCACAGGTGCTCTATCAGAAATCAAGATTCAAGCTGTATTTATTTTATTGTTTTTGGGGGGTGTTTTCATACGTAAATGGCAGCGGCGTAGTGATGTGGTTGTGTATATCATCCTATTTTCTATAGCATTACCACTAATATCCTTTGCTATAAATTACTACTTTGACCCAGAGAAATCAGTGCAAGACTTTGATGTTGGTAGGTTATTCGTTCTTACGGGGTTTAGTGCGATGGGGTATTGGATAGGAGGAACGTTAAAGAATATTTATATTTTTCTTATCATCGCATTTATAGGTTTATTATTTTCGTTGTTTAGTGTTGATGTAATTAGTGCCTTCAGTGATGTTCTGCATTCTAAACGCGTATCTTTTGGGTTGAATCCAAATATTCAGGCAATGCTCTTTGGTTTGTCAATTATTGCTTTTATTGCTTTTAGTAATAATTTTTTCTTATTTCGTTGTAGTAAACCATACAAGTTTTTGTTTTCTGTGATTTATATATCTTTTTTTCTACTATCTCTCGTTGTTTTCTTTGGTTCGCAGAGTCGGTCAACAACACTCAGTTTGGATTTATTGCTAGTTTTACTGATAGTGCATGTAATGGTGAAGGTATACAAAGGTAAGGCTTTTATTCAGAGCAAGGGGCGCTTAGCCATATTGGTAGGATTTTCAATTATTTTCTTTACTGCTTCTTCACATACAATGAGTGTAAGAGGGACAGGTGAAGAGATGAAGGAATTATCTGGCGTCAAATTAGAAAGTATTCCGATGACGAGTTTAGGGATTAGACTTAACTTGTGGTTTGAAAGTATAAGCTGGATTAAGCAAAAACCATTACATGGCTGGGGGGGGGGGCGAACAAGGGAGTGGTTCAGCAATTCAATGTG
>CAYOHT010000040.1:0-12591 GCA_964403815.1 uncultured Cocleimonas sp. | reverse complement strand
TTAAAGCACTTGAGCGTGCCACACAGCTTATTTTAGAGATTTGTGGTGGTCAAGCGGGTGCAGTCACAGATGTTATCGCTAATGATGATCTGTTAAGCCCTAAAGTGATTAACTTTGAACGCAGTCGTATTAAACGTCATTTAGGATTAGAAATAGATGATGCGCGTGTAGAAGATATTCTTACCCGTTTAGGGTTTGCAGTTGAATCAGCAAGTGAAGGTTGGAAAGTCACAGCACCCATTTTTAGATTTGATGTGGCAACACAAGAGGACTTGATTGAAGAAGTCGCACGTATCTTTGGTTACGATAATATTCCTGCGCGTTTACGCCCGATGGAACCGTTTATTACCATCAAAGAAGAAACATCTGTTACTGAAGATAGTTTGCGTAACTTATTGATTTCGCGTGGTTACAATGAAGCGATTACCTATAGTTTTGTACCGCCTGAATTAGAGGCTTTGCTAAGTCCTGATCAAGAGCAGATTAAATTATCCAACCCCATTTCAGAAGAACTTTCCATCATGCGTAGCTCGCTTTGGTCAGGCTTGATTCCTGCGCTGGATAAAAATGTAAAGCGCCAGCAACCGCGTGTACGTTTATTTGAAACGGGTTTGAGCTTCTTAAAAGTTGATGGTCAACTGGTGCAGCGCAAAAAACTAGCGGGCGCAATCACGGGTCAGCTGTATGCTGAACATTGGAATAATGACAATCGTGATGTTGATTTTTACGACATCAAAGGTGATGTTGAGGCTTTGCTTGCAGAAGCGACAGGGCAGACTTTTGAGTTTGTTGTAGCAAATAATGATGCGCTCCACCCAGGTCAGTCGGCAACCATCATGTGTGAAAATGAGGTTGTCGGCGTTTTCGGTGCATTGCATCCTGCAATTGAAAATAAGTTGAGCTTAGATCAGCAAGTCTTTGTATTTGAACTTGATCTTGCTTTAATGATGGACAAGAAACTACCCGCTTACGCTAAGCTATCACCTTATCCATCGATTCGTCGAGACCTAGCTTTACTTGTGGATAAGAAGGTTGGCTACGCTAAAATATCTAAGTCATTGAAAAAATTGAATATTGAGGCTTTGAAATCAAGCTTTGTATTTGATGTGTATGAAGGGGAACATGTAGATTCAAGTCAAAAAAGTCTCGCTTTGGGCTTGATTTTTCAGGACTTTTCACGCACCCTAGAGGAAGAAGAAATTAATGGTCATATTGATAAAATCATTACTATGTTAAAAGATGGAGTTGGGGCTGTTTTAAGGTAATAAAAAATGGGGGTTTGTTCAGTTTTTGCTAGAAACTAAACTTCTTATCTAAATACAACCTGTACAAGAAGCAGGTAGCTACATTCAAAGGAGAGCAACAAGAATGACATTAACCAAAGCAGGTATGGTCGAGCATTTATTCGACGAACTCGGTTTAAATAAACGCGAAGCAAAAGAGTTAGTTGAAATGTTTTTTGAAGAAATCAAAGCTGCGTTGGATCAAGGTCAGAATATTAAATTATCAGGCTTTGGTAATTTTGTGTTGCGTGATAAGGCTGCTCGTCCAGGACGAAACCCAAAATCAGGTGAAGCCATTCCTGTTAGCGCACGTCGTGTGGTAACATTCCGTCCAGGTCAAAAACTTAAACAAAGGGTAGAAAAATATGCTGGAAATGTCTAATAACAAAGAGTTACCAGCAATACCAGGGAAGCGTTACTTCACGATTGGGGAAGTCAGTGATCTTTGTGGTGTGAAAGCACATGTATTACGTTACTGGGAACAAGAATTCCCAAATCTAAAGCCGATGAAGCGTCGTGGTAACCGTCGTTATTATCAACGCCAAGATGTACTTTTGATCCGTCAAATCCGTAGCTTATTGCATGAGCAGGGTTACACTATTAATGGAGCGCGCCAAAAACTTTCGGGTGAAGATGCAGAAGATGATAGCACCCAAGCTAATCAACTTTCTCGCCAAGTCATTAAAGAGCTAGAAGATATATTGAAGGTTCTGAAAAAATAGATTATTGATTATAAAAAAAATAGTCTCTGCTGAGCTCTTATCGAAGCACACCCCCCCACTTTTACATGCTGTTTGTTAGTATTGGAAACATCATGTAACTTTGCATAAATTCTAGCAGTCGTGAAAAACTAACGATCTATCATTCAAAAGTGGGGGGGTGTGCTTTATGGTTTATCCTTAGGGAAATGAAAATCAGCAGGTAGGTAGAACACTCGTTCAGTTTCTTCAAAGCCCTGTGTTGCATTAACGTAGCACAGGGCTTTTTCATTTATTTGTAATCCTTTTTTTAAGCTTCGTTGATGCAAGTCATCATGGCTTAACACTGCTAACCAATCAGTTTTATCTAGTGGGAAAAGTAGTCCTTCACTGAGTGCGGTTTGCGATTGAGTCCACCTTCCTCGTAAATGATTGTCTGTAATGTCTTGCGGGGGAGTATCAACTCCTTGCGGATAAAAAAGCCTTCCTTTTAAAAAACACTGTTTACTATCAATAATATAGCCGATGTTCTTGAGATAAGAAGAGAAGTTATTACTTAGCTGGGTCTGGTGCTGTTTTAAGTGATCAACCTTTTTTCCGAGTTGATCATTGGTGTTTGTGCCAAACCATCGGTAAGGGTTTTCATAGGGTGCAGAGCCTAAATAAAACTTAACTGATACTTCTAGATGAATAACTTTTTTTGTTTGAACTTCTTGGATGATGAAATCTATTTCACCGTGGGTGTGACTGCCTTTTTTATGGGGGCTTACAAAAGGCTCAATTATTTGAATGTTTTGTGCGATTAATTTAAAGTTTGGGCTAATCATTAGCCAATAGGCGATAAAATGCTCAAAGCGTAATCCGAGCCGTTTTGATTTAAGTATCTCAAAGTGCTGAATAAGAGAGTCAGGGTTTTTATCAAGATCAATTAATGCAGGTAAACAGTCGTTAAATTCGTCCAAACAATTCTCATAGCTCCACCAATATGTATCGTTAAAATTTCCAGATATTAGGGGAGGACTGGCAATTACCCAAGCTAAGTCACGCACTAGGCGATGGGAGAAGCGATTCATACTTTAGTTTTTTTCCCAGACTAAAATTCGATTATTAGCGGGCAGGGCGTGATCAGCCTTTATTGTCATGCCAGCGTCATGTGCTAATATATCCAACGCTTCAAAATCACGAATGGCACTTTGTGGGTCGCGTTGCTTCAACCAAATATCAAAACGTGCATTACTCTCGCTGGTGTATTGTTGATTGTAATTGAATGGGCCGTAGAGAATAAATAACCCTCCAGAGCTGAGTAGTTTGGGAGCTTTCTCAAAGAAGTCGACTACATTATCCCAGCCCATAATATGTACGGCGTTGGCTGAAAAAATAACATCAAACTTTTCATCTGGCCAAGTATCGCTGCTCACATTTAATGCGATTGGAGCAGGTGTATTATCCAATTTAGCATCAGACAGCCAAAGTTTTATACCATCGTGATAAGGTTGTTGGTCACTGGTTTGCCAAATTAAATGAGGCATTTTTTGTGCAAAATACACAGCGTGTTGTCCCGTGCCACTGCCTATTTCTAAAACATTTTTTTTACCTTTCAGTAAAGGTAGGATAACCTCTAATATAGGCTCACGGTTTTGGTCGCAAGATTCAGAATAGGGTTTTTGGATGTTGTTGGATAAGCTCATTAACAATCCTTGTAGGGTGATTTTAAAGACTTCATATAATGGGCAACGCCTTCTTGCTCGTGTTGGGTAAAGTTTTTGATCGATTCTTCAAAGGGTGAGTTATTCAACCAATGGCTAGAGCGTGTCAGCGTAGGTACAAAGCCACGGGCTATTTTATGCTCGCCCTGTGCGCCAGGTTCAAAGGTTTGTAGTTTGTGTTTGATGCAGTATTCGATGCCTTGATAATAACAAGCTTCAAAATGTAACTTATCGACTTGTTCGCTACACCCCCAATGTCTCCCATAAAGCGTAGTATCACTGGAGAACATTAACGAGCCTGCAACACAATTTCCATCTTCCGTATCGGCAAGTACCAAGACGGTTTGTTCAGGAAGTTTTTGTGCCACTTCTTTAAAGAACCCTTCGTTTAATGTCGCTGTGCCGTGTTTTTCGGCAAAAGTTTGTTGATAAAAGCGTGCGAAGTCTGCCCAATCTTTGTCTGTTGCAGTTTTTCCATCAAGTACACGTAGCGTAATATTTTGTTGTTCTACACGGCGACGTTCTTGGCGAATATTTTTTCGCTTTCGTTTATCAAGCTTTGCTAAAAATTCATCAAAGTTTTTGTAATTTTGGTTTTGCCAATGAAATTGACAATCATGCCGAGTAAGTAAACCATAGTCTTCCATCCAATCTTGCTCGTCACTGTGTGGAAATAGACAATGAAAGCTACTGTAATTTTGTTGTTGAGCAAACTGCTGAATGGTTTTGATCAATAACGGAAATACCTCATCTTTTCTATTGGGCAAACACAATAAGCGCTGACCACTCGCGGGCGTGTAAGGAATAGATGAAACCAACTTGGGAAAATAGGGAATGTTATTGCGCTGATAGGCATCCGCCCATGCATGATCAAAAACAAACTCGCCGTATGAATTCATTTTGGTATATAAAGGCATAGCGGCAATTAATAAATCATCTTCATAGATTGCTATATGGCAAGAACGCCAACCAAACTGATCGCTTACACAACCGTTGCTTTCAAGCGCCGCTAAAAACTCGTGCCTTAAGAATGGGTTATTATCCTTGATTAAAGTATTCCATTTTTGGGCAGGAATTTGTGAAATTTCAGCGTGAATATTTATCTGCATATCGCTATTATAAAGTCTCTACACACATCATGTAAAAGTTGCTTTGTAAAGCGCCCTAGGCGCTACAAAGTATGCAGGGTATTGCGTAGCAATTCCCAGTAGTGGTGGAAACAAGGGAGTATAGTGTATTTCATTGAAATTATTAGGATAAATAAGCCTTGCCTGTAAGAAAATACGAAATTACGAATGATCCTGAGCCCAGACGTGGCGGGATATTTAGAGCTATACTAAAAAAAATAGTGCAATTGTTACTCATAGTTGTGACCTTATTCTTTGTATTGTTATTAGTTTTCCGTTGGGCGCCTATTCCTACATCCGCCTTTATCTTTCATCAGAACTACTTGGCGAAACAGAATCCTGATAAGCATGATCCAGCAGCATATAAGTGGCTTGATTGGGAGGATATTTCACCGCAGTTAGCGATTGCCGTTATCGCGGCTGAAGATCAGCGTTTTCCGATGCACTGGGGCATTGATACGGTTGAGTTGAAAAAGGCACTCAGTAGCAAAAGACGAATGAGGGGAGCGAGTACGATTACGCAACAAGTGGCTAAGAATTTGTTTTTGTGGGGTGGACGAAGCTATACACGTAAGATTTTGGAAGCAGGCATCAGTGTATCACTTGAAATCGTTTGGTCTAAAAAACGTATTTTAGAAGTATATATTAATATAGCACAATTTGGCGATGCAACTTTTGGCGCGAAAGAAGCGAGTGAAAGGCTGTTTGATGTGAAGGCTAAAAAACTCAGTAGACAACAAGCCGCAATGTTAGCAGCCGTTTTGCCTAAACCCGCAGTTTCAAATGTGAATGACCCGCGCCCATCGTTAAGACAACGCCAGCAATGGATATTAAAACAGATGAAACAGTTGGGTGGTTTGAATTACTTGAAACAGCTTCAATAAGAAGTATTCCTCTCCACTTGCTCGGTGGAGGAGATATTCCTTTTCTATTTGGTCGCAACCGCTGAAGGCTTAGAGTTCTCCGAAATAAATGTTTCTAGTGATTCTATCGAAACAATACCAGGCTGAGCCGCAACTAGCTTGCCTTCAGGGTCGAACAAAATAAAGGTTGGTGTAGCTACTAATGATTCGCCGATACTTTGCTGCATCCAGATGTTCATTTCCACATAATTGGTTAGAAGGGTAGGGAATTTAATATCATATTCCATAATGAAATCTTTAGCGGCATCTGCCCCTTTTTGCCCATCGAGTGAGACCCCTAAAAGTCGTGCATTTTTAAGTTTACCATCAAACTTGACCATTTCAGGCATGTGCATACGGCAAGCGGCGCAGTTTGATTCCCAAACTTCGACAATCGTCCATTTGTCTTTACCAATATGGTTGTTGATTTCATCCTTTTTACCATCCATATTGGTGAATGCAGATGCGCTTTGGCTTGCAAACATGCCTAATAAAAGAAATGAAAGCAGCAATAATTTTTTTGTAACTCTTGTTACGATAGCGTTTGCTATAAAGTTTGGTTTCACAGACAATTCCTCAAAATAATTTAGTAGTAATAAATAGATGGCTAAAATACACGATAGTTCACATATATCAGCAGTACTTTTCGACCTCGATGGTACTTTGCTTGATACTGCTCCAGATATGACCAACGCCTTGAACATGTTACTCGAAGAAGAGGGCAAAGCGCCTTTATCTTATGAGTTTTGTCGAGATTATGTCTCACATGGTTCAATAGCCATGGTCACGCTAGGTTTTGGTCATCCAAATGATCATTCACAAAAAGATGACCAGCAAAGTACAGACGAGTTCGAGCGTCGCCGTCAGCGGTTCTTGGATTTATACGAGCAAAACCTCTGTGTGGATACAAAATTATTCGCTGGCATGGATGAAACGTTGCTTTTTCTGGAAGAACAGAATATTCATTGGGGCATCGTCACCAACAAACCTGAATTTTTAACCTTGCCATTGTTAGAACAAATGCAACTCCATAACCGTGCTTGCAGTATCGTATCGGGAGATACTATCCCACAACGCAAGCCTGATCCAGAGCCTTTATACCTAGCGGCTAACCAATGCGGATGTTTGGTGACAGAATGTATTTATGTAGGCGATGCCGAGCGTGATATTGAGGCGGGTAATCGCGCCAATATGAAAACCTTGCTGGCAAGTTATGGCTATATTGATGCTGGTCAAAATCCTATCGAATGGAATGCGAATGGGGTTGTTGAGCACCCATCAGAGATTATTGATTGGGTTTTGTAAGTAGATTAATGTATGAAATACACCATGTAAAAGTGGGGGGGTGTGCTTTGGTAAGCGCCGTAAAACCAGTCAATCTAATCATATTAAAGTAAAAAAATAGTATAATAATTGAGCAATCTTGATGTTCGTGTCATTATACATAACTTCAACGGAATGAAGTAAGCGTATGATTTATCGTGCGCTTCGGGCAAAAGGGTATAGTGAATATTAAAAAAATCAGTGCTAAAAGCACCTTAATCCAAATTGTAATTTTTCTTTTAGTGACAGCAGCGCTGGCATTTATGAATATTGGGCTTATTGAGAAGCTTTATAACTCGGGCGAAATTAGCAAAACAGGGATGATTATAAATGCAATTATCATAGCGCTGTTTTTCTTCGGCATGCTTAGAATTGTGGTTGTTTTGTTTAGTTATATTAACGAGCACCGCGTTTCATTAAAGTTAGTTGAATACTTAAAAGAAAATGCCAGCGACCCTATCTCGCGCTTGCCTGAAAAATCACTGGCAGTACAGCGTTTTAAAGCGGTTACATGGGTTACAAAGCAAGGCTCGCCTGTTAATCAAGCGGCGATGGCGGCAAGCTGTAATGCATCAGAAAGTTCTCGATTAACGCTGATTCGTTTTGTTCATAGTACGTTGATATTGGCAGGTGTTTTTGGAACGGTGGTCTCCCTTTCTATGGCGCTGATCGGCGCGGCAGGTCTATTAAATTCACCCGAAGGGGTTAAAGAGATGAGTACGATTATCAGTAGTATGTCATCTGCTCTAAGCTCTACCGTCACTGCCATCGTGTGTTTCTTCATTTTCGCTTACTTTTATTTGCGTTTAAATGATGCGCGCATTCAAATGTTATCCAATATCGAAGACATTACATCATTATATTTATTACCAAAAGTGACTCATACAGAAGACGGCATGATTCGTCAGGTGTCGGAGTTAACAATGGCATTAAATCAAGCAGCTGAAAAATTATTAATGGTTGAAGATACCTTTATTGCGGCAGGGGACCGTTTGCAACAGGCGGTTAACGACCTTCAAGGTCAAGTAAGTAACAGTAGTTTGGATGAAATTAAAGACCTGATTCGTAAAGGTTTCCACCTTTCTGAGCCAGAATACGATGCTGTCGAAGAAGTTAAACAAATAGCCTCAAATACGGGAATGGATACAGTTGATACTGAAACTCCAGTGATTACCCGAACGGTGATGAAGTAGGAATTAAGTCATGGAATTTGGTTATCCCGGTGCAAATACACATTTAGAAAATCATGGTGTGAGTGAAGAAAGCTTCTGGCCATCTTTTACCGATATTATGATGGTTATCGTGATGGTGTTTTTATTGGTCACGGTTGCGGTGATCTTAAATAATTGGACATTGATTGGTGATCTTAAAAATAGTATTCAAGCGCAGAAAGTTGCCACTAGCTTAGCTGAAAATAGGCAACAAGAAAACGCTAGCCTGGGTTCAAAACTTTCATTGTTAGAAAAGCAAATCATTGTGCTGAATGAAAAATATGAGCAGCAAAAAGCCAGCTTAGTGACGTCAAAAGAAGCGCTAGAAGCTAATCAGCAGCTGCTTGTGGAGAATAAACAGCAGTTAGCCGATAAAATAGGCTCATTATCAGCGCTGGAAGAAAAGTTAGTAATATTGGATGAATCATTAGCGGCAGAAAAAGCCAGCCATACAGAAACTCAAAACAAATTATCCAAGCAAGTAGATGCACTCGTGACCTTACAAACAAATTTTGATACAGCATTTGAGCAGAAAAATAAATTAGCGCTGTTAAACAAAGCCCAAAATAGTACGATTGCGGAAAATGAAAAAGAACAGCAAGCGCTCCAACAGGCCTTGAATAGCAGTAAATCGGCCATCGAAACTCTGGAAAAGAAACAAGCAACGAATGAAAAAGAAGTCTTGAAGCTGACCGAAGCGGATGTACTAAAATCAAAAGTGCTTGCAAGTTTACAGACCGATCGTAGTGACTTAGAAAAGAAAGTGAGTTTGCTAGAAGAGGCGAGTCAGTCTTCTAAGGTGTCCAAGGTACAGCTTGATGAGTTGAAAAAACTGCAACAAACGGCTATTGATTCAGGAAAAATGACGGAAGATGCCTTGCAAGCAGCGCAAGATTCATTGAAAGAATCAGAAGAAGAGAAGCAAAGAATTATTTTGTCACTATCGACTAAACTGACAAAAAGCGAAGAAAAGGTGAAATCATTAAAAGCATCCGTTGCTAAAATCACAAAGCAATCAGAAGACAAAGATAAAAAACTATTAGTCCTTGAAGAAGGTGATGGTAATGCCAAGTTACGTAGCTTGCAGGGAGAGTATGATACTTTGGATGAGAAATACCAGAAGCTTTTACGACCTGCGCGTTCTTCAAAAGGTAAGCATGTTGTTTCTGTTAGTTATAAGAAGAAGTCTGGAAAACGAATCATACGGTTAAGGTCGGGACCTGATGCAAGTTATAAAACAGTTACAAAAAGCGAGTTGCATAAGGCTTTAGAAGGGCTTAAAAAGAAACACAAAGCAGACTTATATATGAAAGTTATTATTCCTGAAACCAGTGGCTTATCGTATAGCGAAGCTTGGAAATTCACCAGCAACCTGCAAAGGAAGTATGATTACTATCATCAGCCCGATACTAAGAAATAATACTAGGTTGTAGCTTGTATTAGCGTTTAAATGGAGGTGGCGATAATATTCTCTGTTTCGGAGGTATTGGCTGTAGTGGGTACGATGTTGTTGCTCTGTATACCCTGTAATATTGGCTTCTTTTCTTGGCTGTAAAATTCTTTTTCAAAGGATGTAAAGCTATAATCCGTCATCAATTTGTGTAGCTTTGTTTCAACCGAGCCGCGTCCTACAAATTGTGATAATCGCCACTTTAATGGAATATTGCCGTATAACTCTTTCACAACAGAAAGCTCTTCCGTATCAACTTCGTAAGGATGCATATAGAAAACCGCACGTTTTTCATTGAGTTTGCTACTTAAGTGTTTGCTGACAGAGTAGGGTAGCAGTCTAAAATAACCACCGCCGAAGAATGGCAATTTATGGTTGCCTAATTTCATATAGCTTAGGTAATGTTCGTTTATGCTGTACTCATTGAAAATTTTGAGTGAATATTTCTTCTCTATGCCGTATTTGATGACCTTCATAGGGAATAATGACGAATCGTATTTGAGGCCATTTTCGGCGAGCGCTTCACAATACCATTCAAATAAATATTCTCTAATTGAAAAATTAGGTGCACGAAAGCCAATAACTTTTGTGCCTGATGCATCTTCTAATCGTTTTACCGAGTTTGTCACATCTTCCATGACCTGTTTAGGTGTGAGCTTAAAAATAGCATCATGATTATAACCATGTGAGGCGACTTCATGCCCAGCATCGGCTATTCTGCGGATTAACTCAGGGTACTTTTTAGCGACATTACCTAAGGCGAAAAAAGTAGCTTCATGTTGGTGCTCTTCAAGAATATCAAGCAACAGTAGTGTGTTGTCGTACACACGATTTGACACAGGATTGCTATTATCCAATACCGATTGAGCCCAATCTTCAACATCTATAGAGAAAATCATCTTTGTTCCTAATTTTTATTAATGATGGCGACCGACCTCTTGTATTGGTCTTAATAGGTTAACGATAAACAAGTTTGCTTAAAAATTAATCTAACTTTTGAACGGTGGTTGTAATCAAACGATAAGCTGTCATTAATGATAGAAATAGATGCCTAGCTACTGTATCCTTCGCGCTTGATTCTTATCAGATATTTCGGGATGTAGCGCAGTCTGGTAGCGCACCACACTGGGGGTGTGGTGGTCGTCAGTTCGAATCTGGCCATCCCGACCATTTTTCTTTCACATATACTCGTGAAAAATTTTAATAGTCCAAACTATTTATAAAGCACACCCCCCCACTTTTACATGATAGATAACTAAATGGGGTTTTAAGATGCGCTTAAGAATATTTATCCAATTAATCTTTATCCTATCTATCCCTTTCTTTTTTCTATCAAATATCCATGCTGACGCATTCAAATGTGTTGATAAAACTGGCAATATTGTTTTTCAAGATTCGGCTTGTACGGATGATGAAAAAGAAACACTTATTGAAATACAAAAGAACATCGTTAGCGTGGATAACATTTTTAGTGTTCAATGCAAGGCTCAGTGTGATAATAGAAGAGCAATCTGTGTCGCTGGGTTAGGAAGTGACGCTAGAAACACGGGCGAAAATTTATTACGGTGTGAAAAGGTCAAAGAGGTTTGTTATCTTCGTTGTTCTAAGGTAGATAGTGGAGGAAAGCTAGATACTTTCGTCAATATTGAGCGTTCAAATTATGAACGAGAATTAAGGCGTGAACAGTCTTTAAAAGCTGACGCTAAATATCAAAAAAAGAGAGAGAAGCGAATTGCTCAGTGGGATCAAAAACGTGAGCAACGACGTTGTCGTAAATATGAAAAAAGATTAGATAAAGCGAAAGCTCGATGGAAGAGAGTACAAGAGCAAGCAAAAGGCTGGACACCTCGCGAAGAGGCTTCTCACCGCAGAAGAATAGAAAATGCTGAAGATGTCGTTGTCATTGAATGTAAATGACCATGCCGCAAAAACCTATTATTCACCTATTTGTTCCAAAGTTATTCCAACCATTAAAGCTGTGGAATAAAGATTTTTTGTTTGAGCCAAAAGCGCCCGAGCTTTCCCAACTGTTACGCCAAATTGAGAGTGATAAAACAGAGTCAGTACAAGGCTTGGATGCCAGTCTTTTTAATGCAATAGGCATGGCAGAAACCGAAGAACTTCCCATAGCGCACTACCGTTATCAAACCCACAATAATAGCCAGCTGATAGCAGAAAAAACATTACTCTGTGCTGATCCGATACACCTAGAAGTTGGGATGAATGATATAACGCTAACCGAAATCATCACCGACCTTAGCGAAGCTGAAGCCCAAGAAATGCTTGATGAACTTAATGCCCATTTTGAACAAGACGGCTTAGAATTTATACTGGGTTCAAATCAGCATTGGTATCTTGCGCTACTTATTAAAAGCTCTATTAAAAGCTCTAATAAAAATTCTCAAAAAGAGTCAGTAAAAACAACGCCGCTTAGTGAAGTATTAAGAAAAAACATCGCCAGTTTTCAGCCACGTTCGACAACTGAAACATCTGCCGTAAACTGGCAAGTCATCCAAAATGAAGCGCAAATGATTCTGCACGCAAGCGCGGTGAACCAACAACGAGAAATGGCGGGTTTGACCACGGTAAATAGCCTATGGTTTTGGGGCGGCGGCGAAATAGATAAAACAAGAGTAGCGAATGAAAGCATTTCAAATGTTTTTTGTAATGAGTCTGCAAAACCCAGCGCTCAAATGATTGCCAAAGCAGCCAACTGTGATTGGCAAATATTGTCTGATGACTTGAGCGAGCTATCAAAAATCAAAGCAGGAAAAAGCCTGATTATATTGGATACGCTTTTTTACCCAGCCGTGCACGATCATCTGGATAACTACCAAAAAGCATTAACCGAGTTGGATGACAAAATCATAAAGCCACTACGAGAAGCATGG
>CAYOHT010000039.1:2624-12713 GCA_964403815.1 uncultured Cocleimonas sp. | reverse complement strand
GCGATGATTGTAGCGGGCATCTTCGCATTAGTGATTGGCTTTTTAAGTTTACGTCGCTCGGGCATTTATTTTTCTATTCTAACGCTGGCATTTGCTCAAATGGCATACAGTCTTGCGTATTCGGTTCTAACGCCGATTACAAACGGCGAAACAGGTTTACAGCTTAGCCAACAAGACCCTCGTGTTTTAGATGCAATGGCGGGTATTGCGGTTACTGATGGTATTCCTTCAACTAACCTCTTTGGCACATTAATCAAATCCATGAATGGATATTATGGTTTTTATGTTGCCGCAGTCGTGCTGATTGTTGCGTTTTATATATCGCTAAAAATATTCCGTTCACCGTTTGGCATGAAGCTTCGTGCGATTAAATCAAACCAAACGCGCATGAAATATACAGGCTTTAATACGCGCCCTTATTTGTTAACTGCCTTTGTGATCTCTGGAATGTACGCAGGTTTAGCAGGTGGCTTATTAGCTTCAATTGACCCACTTGCTGGTGCAGAACGTATGCAATGGACAGCATCTGGTGAGGTTGTGTTAATGACCATTCTCGGAGGCGTTGGAACGCTTATTGGCCCAATGCTAGGCGCAACTATTATTAAATACTTTGAGAATATCTTCTCTGCGCTTAACCCATCAGAGCTTGCTAAGATGTTTGATTTTCTACCTGCTGGAATGCAAGAGTTTATGGTAACCGTAGTGAATCCTTTTGTAGGCGAAGGTTGGCATTTAACCTTGGGCGCGGTATTTATGATTGTCGTTATCTTCCTCCCTGGTGGCATTATGCAAGGGCTTAATAACTTGTTTGGTTTCATAAAGCGCATA
Source organism: uncultured Cocleimonas sp. (assembly GCA_964403815.1). Taxonomy (GTDB): domain Bacteria; phylum Pseudomonadota; class Gammaproteobacteria; order Thiotrichales; family Thiotrichaceae; genus Cocleimonas. The sequence continues at coordinate 11,885 of CAYOHT010000039.1, read as the reverse complement.
TTTGGGCTTGGTGGCTCATCCTCTTCAGCGGCCGATACAGTTAGTAAGGGAGAAGCCTAATGAGCAACATATTAGAAATTGCAGGCGTCAATAAAACCTTTGGCGGGCTACACGCGCTTAGCGATGTGAATCTTCAAATTGAAGAAGGTGAAACACACGCGATTATTGGCCCTAATGGTGCGGGTAAATCTACTTTGCTTAACTGTTGTATCGGGCGATTAATTCCTGATAGCGGTTCGGTTACGTTTAATGGAAACAATATGATTGGCATGGCGCCACATGACATTAATCACGCGGGCATGGTGCGTATATTCCAAACACCTGAAATATTCCCTGACTTAACTTTGTTACAGAATGTGATGATTCCGGCACTTGCAAAACGTGATGGTACATTCAAATTTAACCCCTTCAAAAGTTTGGCAGGTGAAAAAGCAATATTAGAAGAAGCACACGCTACACTGGCAGACTTTGAACTGGATAAATTTCATGGTCAGCTAGCCAGCAGTATTTCACGTGGTGATAAGCGCCGTCTTGAATTGGCGATGGGCATTATTCAACACCCTAAATTATTGTTGCTTGATGAACCAACCGCAGGCATGGCACGTCACGATACTAACCGTACTATCGATCTATTAAAAAGCGAAAGAATGAGCCACATGACTAAGGTAATCATCGAGCACGATATGCACGTGGTATTCAGCTTAGCAGATCGTATTAGTGTATTGGTGCGTGGTCATATTATTACCACAGGTACGCCAGAAGAAATCAAAAATGACCCCAAAGTAAAAGAAGCCTATCTCGGAGAATCAGAAGATGAGTGATAAAGCAGATACCGTCACAAGCAAAGGCTCAGACCCTGCATTTTTTTCTTGCTGGGATATGCACTCTTACTACGGTGAGAGTTATATCGTACAAGGTGTAAATTTTGATATGCGTGAAGGTGAGATTGTTGCTCTTCTTGGTCGAAACGGTGCTGGAAAAACATCAACTTTGCGTTCAATCGCGCGCATGGATGATCCTGCTGTCACCCACGGTGAAATCTGGTTAGATCATAAACCATTGCACAATATGACGGCTTACGAGGCGGCTCAGAATGGCGTAGCACTGGTTCCAGAAGATCGTAGAATCATTGCCGGTTTAACGGTACATGAAAACTTAGAATTAGCGCAAATTGCACCACCAATAGGCTGGAGTATCGAGCGAATCTACGAACATTTCCCACGCCTAGCAGAACGTCGTAACCAAATGGGAACAACCCTCTCAGGTGGCGAGCAACAGATGCTAGCCGTTGCGCGCGCATTAGCTCGTGATATTAAATTACTACTATTAGATGAGCCTTATGAAGGACTTGCGCCAGTAATCGTTCAAGAAATCGCCAGTATTGTTGACGGTATCAAAAAACACGGCATCACCACCATCATCGTAGAACAAAATGCGGTCGCCGCATTGCGTTTAGCAGATAGAGCATTGATTTTAGATATGGGCAACATCGTGTTTGATGGCACGGCGAAAGAAGTACTTGATAACGAAGAGTTAAGACACGAATACTTGGCTATTTAGTGAACTTACCCACCCTCTTTTTGAATAATAGACTCGTTATGTTATTTAAAAACGATAATTAGAATTTATGTATAGCTGCTATTTTTATATAATTTCTCAACATCTACACTAGAAAGAATTAATCGATGCCTTACGTCAATATCAAAATAACTAAAGAAGGTGCAACCTCTGAACAAAAAGCTGAATTAATATCAGGTGTTACTAAACTTCTAAACGATGTATTGAACAAAAACCCTGCGACCACCTTTGTTGTTATCGACGAGGTCGATACTGATAATTGGGGGATTGGTGGTGAGCAAGTTACCGTTCTACGAAAAAAAAAGTAATTCGTTACTTAATCGCTCTTCCTTATTCCTCTCTATTTTAAACATTATCAAAGTACACCCCCCCACTTTTTTGGCATTATCATGAATCCTTTAATTTGATAAAAATCAATGAAAGCACAATATTAAGTCTGTATATTAGATATTAATAATATACTAACTTAGGATTTACCATGTTAATTAAAAACTTAAATGAAAAATACAACCCTCTGTATTTCCTTGCATCATTGGGTGCTGGCGGTTTAGCCGTGTCATTTTTCATGTATCCAAACTTTATGTTGCCACATGCTGGCCCCATTCTTACGTTTAATGAAGCGTATGCATTTTTAATGGGCGCAGACAAACTAACTGCAATATTACTATCAGGTGCAATGTTCGCGATTGCGGCACTTGCTATTCTACATTTTCGCTTATTATTCTGGAATATTAGCGAATACCGAAAATTTAAAAAGACGGACGAGTTTAAAGCGTTGAAAAACTCTAACCGTGAAATTTCATTAATGGTCATTCCACTAACTTTAGCAATGAGTGTTAACGTCAGTTTTATCTTAGGTGCCTTGTTTGTACCCGACTTATGGAGCGTGGTTGAATACTTATTCCCTGTTTCTATTGTCGCGTTTTTGGCAATTGGTGTTTATGCGCTCAGTATTCTTGGTGATTACTTTACTCGCATATTTACAAAAGGTGACTTTAATTTCTCTCAAAACAATAACTTTGCCCAGATGATTGCTGTATTTTCTTTAATGATGATTTCGGTTGGATTTGCAGCCTCTGGCGCAATGAGCCATCATAAAGAAATAAATTCCATTGGTATGTTTTTATCAATTTTCTTCTTATCAATCGCTAGCATTTTATTAGTGATTAAAATGACACTTGCGTTTAAATCAACGCTAGAACACGGCGTAGATAAAGGTACTAGTGCAAGTCTATGGATGATGATTCCTATTTTAACCTTAATCGGGATTACTGTTATTCGTTTAACCATGGGTTTACACCATGGTTTTGAAGAAGCTTTATCTAAACCTTCATTCTTTATTATCACTTCAACGGTTATCTCATTACAGATTTTCATTGGCCTGATGGGTTACAAAATAATGAAGTCAGTTGGTTATTTTAAAGACCACAGTCAAGGCGACAGTGCAAATGCTGGTAGCTTTGCGCTAATTTGCCCGGGTGTTGCATTCTTCGTATTTGGTATGTTCTTCTTAATCTTCGGCCTTGTAAAGAATGACCTGATTACACTGATGTCACCAGCATTCTTTGTATTGCTTGCGCCATTGGTTTTAATACAACTTCAAACCTTAAGAGTCTTCTTCCGCTTGCTGTGTAAAGTAACGGCTTGTGGCCCTTGCAAGGTTCGTGTTGCTGCTTAAATAACGAATGCTAGAGTTTATAATAAACATAAAAAGGCCTTGCTACTGCAAGGTCTTTTTATTTAATGACAACATAGGTTAAGAGTACACCCCCCCTGTTTTACATGATGTTTTTTGCGAAGAAGAACATCATGTAAAACTAGGGGGGTGTGCTCTTACTATTATTATTTTTCGTTAAATCAGCACCCGGAACAGGATCATAACCGCCCTCACCCCAAGGATGGCATTTGCCAATACGTTTAATACCTAGCCATGTGCCTTTAATAGCGCCGTGCGTTTCAATAGCGGTGTGCGTATAGCAAGAACACGTTGGCTCGAATCGGCAACTACTGCCAAGGACTGGACTTAAAAATAGTTGGTAGCCACGAATAATTTTGAGCAACAACCATTTCATTGTTAGTTACCGTAAAGCTCTTTTGGGTCAATCAGTGGCTCGGAATCAATAACCAATTCCATATCATCAGCACTCTTATCTACGACCTGATAAAAACAAGTACGACGACCTGTGTGGCAAGCGGGGCCTGTTTGATCAACAAGTAACAATAAAGTATCGCTATCGCAATCCACACGGAACTGCTTAAGCATTTGAACCTGTCCTGAACTTTCACCCTTGCGCCAAAATGCTTGGCGAGAACGCGACCAATAACAAACACGTCCTGTCTCTAGGCTCTCTTCAATAGACGCTTTATTCATCCACGCCATCATCAACACTTCTTTGGTGTCGTGTTGTTGGGCAATAGCGGGAATTAAGCCGTCTTCGTTGTATTTTAGGTCGTCAATCCACATGGGCTTACCAAGTTTTGATTTAAATCTGGTTTTAATTGCCGCGCCCTTCGACTCCGCTCAGGGAGCTAGAATGTAGTAGCTCCCTGAGCGGAGTCGAAGGGCGCGGATTTAAAGCAACTTCTCAAATAAATTATTGTGTTGCTACCTTTATCACACACGTCGCCAAAAAACGGCGACAAAATTTAGCGAGCTAGACATTTTAGCTCTTTCAAAATGTACTACTCGATTATTAGGGCGTAGCCGTCGAGTTATCCATTTCAAGAAAAACACTTGAAAAGGTAAGCTCGCTAAATAATCTGCCCAGGCGCTTTACGCTCATATCCCGCATCATCACAACGACTTATATAACCTTTCCAGTATTCTTCATAGTTATCGCCAAGCTCGCGCAATAAACCCCAGTCGTATAATCCGCTGTCGTGGTTATCATCAAAGCCAATTTTTATGGCGTAATGACCGATGGGTTCGATGTCTTTGATATTGACGTTTTCTTTGCCTAGTTGCAAAGTTTCTTGCCCCGGGCCATGCCCGCGTACTTCCGCAGAAGGTGAAAACACACGCAGATATTCGCACGGTAGATTATGTGTAACATCATCTGGCCATGTTAATTCCAGTATGCGTGATTTTTGGTGTAGCGCGATATCTGTGGGGGTCATGTTAATAATCCTAAACTAATTTTCTGCATTGTAACGCATGTTTGGCGGTAAGTTAGAAACCCCTACAAAATATAACGGCTCAGGTCTTCATCTTCAATAAGATCACCGAGTACATCATCAACCATTTTCGCATCAACTGTCACATCATCAGTACAATCAGGCGCACAATAAAGTACTTCTTCTAGCAAGCGTTCAACAATTGTATGCAAACGACGTGCACCGATATTTTCAGTTTGTTCATTGACCTGAAACGCCGTTTCAGCAATACGTTGGATACCGTCATCAGTAAACGTCAAATTTATGCCTTCGGTTTTTAATAAGCCTTGATATTGCTCAGTAAGCGATGCATCCGGCTCTACTAAGATGCGTTTAAAATCATCCGCCGTAAGCGCTGTTAATTCCACACGAATCGGTAAACGACCTTGTAATTCAGGGATTAAGTCTGAGGGTTTTGCTAGGTGAAACGCACCCGATGCGATAAATAAAATATGATCAGTATTGATAATGCCGTGCTTGGTTGTAACGGTACAACCTTCGATTAGAGGCAGTAAATCACGTTGCACGCCTTCGCGAGAAACACCTGCGCCGCCCATTTCACCTTTTTGAACGACCTTGTCGATTTCATCTAAAAATACGATGCCGTTTTGTTCTACATTCTCAACAGCTTGTTGTTTTAAATCTTCGGTATTTACTAGCTTGTGTGCTTCTTCTTCGGCTAATTCTTTTAGCGCATCTTTGATTTTCAGTTTACGTTTTTTGGTTTTATCCTTACCCATATTTGCAAATAAACCTTGAAGCTGATCTGCCATATCTTCCATGCCGGGCGGTGTCATAATTTCAACACCAGCAGCGCTTGCCGACATTTCTATCTCGATTTCTTTATCGTCTAATTTTCCTTCGCGTAATTTTTTACGGAATTTTTGGCGCGTTGGATTTTCTTCCGTTACTGATTTTTTATCATCATCCGACCCCATCCACTCTTCATCAGCTTTTGGCTGTGGCAGTAATATATCCAAGATACGATCTTCTGCCGCATCTTCTGCGCGATTCTTTACCTTCTCAATTTCTTGATCACGCGTAAGCTTCACGGCAACATCGACCAAGTCACGAATAATCGAATCGACCTCTTTACCCACATAACCCACTTCGGTGAATTTGGTTGCTTCAACTTTTATGAAAGGCGCATTGGCAAGCTTTGCTAAGCGACGCGCAATCTCAGTTTTACCTACACCTGTTGGGCCAATCATCAAAATATTTTTTGGTGTAACTTCTTGACGTAATTCTGCATCAAGCTGTTGTCTACGCCAGCGATTACGCAAGGCGATAGCAACGGCTCGTTTGGCATCTTGTTGCCCAACAACGTGTTTATCTAATTCTTGGGCGATTTCTCTTGGGGTCATTGACATGGTTTCTTTCTCTTTTTGTTTAGAGGATAGGCTTCTTCAAAGCAGTTCTACTAAACTTGCCAAAGCACACCCCCCCACTTTTACATGATGTTATGTATTAGTATTAATTCGACTCTAATTCTTCGATGGTTCTATTGTGATTTGTATAAATACAAATATCACCTGCGATACTTAATGCTTTTTCAACCACATCACGCGCTGACAATTCGGTGTTATCCAACAGCGCTCGCGCAGCAGATTGTGCATAAGGCCCACCAGAACCAATCGCGATTAAGTTATCCTCAGGATCAATCACGTCACCGTTGCCTGTGATAATCAAAGAGGTTTCTGCATCCGCTACCGCAAGCAACGCTTCGAGCTGGCGCATTCCGCGGTCTGTTCGCCAATCCTTTGCTAGCTCAATCGCGGCGCGCGTTAGGTTGCCGTTGTATTCATGCAGTTTGGCTTCAAATTTTTCAAACAGTGTAAACGCATCTGCTGTTCCGCCAGCAAAACCAGCGATGACTTTATCATCATACAAACGACGCACTTTTCGAGCATTGCCTTTCATAATCGTATTACCCAGCGATACTTGACCGTCACCGCCAATCACGACTTTGCCATTTCGGCGTACCGAAAGGATGGTTGTTCCTCGATATTGTTTCATTTTTTGTTATTCCACGCGTGTTAAATTGTCTAATTAGAGATTATTTAAGGAGAGTCTGATTAAGCCCCCCCAGTTTTACATCATGTAAAAGTAGGGGGGTGTACTTCTAATTAACAAGAATTGGGCTCAATAGAGTGATTTCAAGACTATTCATAAAGAATATATGATACTGATAAGATTACACTCATTAATCATTATCTTTGGGTATTCCCGCATCTCGTAAAGCCTTTTTAAAGAGTGTTCTGGTTTTTTTCTCATGATGAAAAAGCCGACTGCAAGAGCCTACGGTACAACTTGGTAACAGTTCCAATGTCTTTTTTGCATACTCTTGTGCTTTTTTAGGGTTACCCGCCAATTGCTGGCAAGCTGCTGCAAGAGCATAAATCGAATAGTAAGTATCATTATAGAAAGTTGCCTGCATACTAAAAGCCGCCGCTTCTGCGTACTTCCCTCGTCCTATCATTAAAACGGCACGCACCATCTTTGTTGTAAATAGATTAGCGTTACTCTGTGGGTTTAGGCGCTCTGCTTTATCGATGAGTTGATTAGTTTGAACATAATCACCCCCTACTCTAGACATAGCTTGAGCCTTCAAGGAATAACTATGTGACATATTAGTGCAAAGATTAATTGACTGGTCAAAGAAAGGAATCGCCTCTTTCAATCTATTTGAGAATAAAGTGGCTCGCCCCAATGCCATATAACCCAGCGCATCGTTTGGAGAGTAATCAATACTTTTCTGAGAATAATCAATTGCTTTTAAAAGATCGGCATCCATTTTAGATATGGGTGAAGCTTCAAGTATTCGGCGGTTTGTTTGCGTATAAGAGAGCCCTGCATAAGCACGAGAAAGTCGAGGGTCTTGTGTAATAGCTTTTTTAAAGAAGCTCTGCGCTAGCTCAACTTCATTGGCCTGATCAAGATACCTCAAGCCACGATGGTAATTTCCCCAAGCACTCAGGTTTTCTGTCTGAATTAAAAAAGAGCGCTCAATTTCTGCCTGCTCTATGGCAGAGTCAGTCGCATTTACAATAACGCTTGTTATCTCTTCTTGAGCCAGAAAAAGATCATCGAGTGAATGATCAAAATGCTCAGACCATATTTCAGTATCATGGCTAGCATCAACAATAGATAAAGTGACACGTACCCGCTTGGCTATTTGTTGTAAATGCCCATAAACTAAATAACGAACTCCTAGTCGTTTCCCTACTTCCTTAGCAGGTATATTCAGCTTTGATGAAATATTCGCCGAAGCTCTCGCTATTACAAAAAAGTGGGGCAACCTTGCCAATGAAGAATTAATTTCCGTCGTCAACCCATAGGCTAATAATTCACCCTCTTCATTCGAACCAATATTTACAAAATTCATGATTGCAATTGATGGTTTATCAGGAAGCGACAACACATTTGAGAGTTCGGAATTAAGATCAATATCTAAACTATCCAGAGTATCAATAGAACCTTTTTTATTGGCAACTCTTGTAAGTTCAGCGATAAAACGATAACCAGATCCTGATACGGTTTTAATATATTTCTGCTTGCTAGCAGTATCTCCTATCGCATGACGAGTAGCACAAATTGCGACGCTTAATGCCGAATCTGAAATAACACGCGACTCCCAAATATTACTAATCAGTTCATCACGAGTGAGTACTCTATCTGGGTTTTCTAGCATATACATCACTATGCCGCGGAAAAACCACAGTCCCAAAAAAAACATCAAACCACAATATAGCATTCGCCCACAAACTACGAACCCATTTAGATATATACCAAGACCTGTATAAAGCATCACAAATCTACAAACAAGAGGCAATAAAGGGAAATGCAGAAGCGCAATACTGGTTAGGGGTCATGTATTTTGATGGCTTAGGAATAACAGAAGATAGCGATGAATCATTACGATGGGTGGCTATGTCAGCTGAGCAGAATTTTTCACCTGCAAAGAAATTACTACACCATTTTTTAACAGTTGATGAGACGTTAGATTGCTAACCAAAAGCCCCTATATCGACCAATAATGGCAACAATATAGGTGTTTTACTTAAAAACACCCGAAGGTGTCTCTTGAAATCGATGCTTTGTTATTATTTAGATTGTTCAACCATATAGTCAACCGCAGCTTTAACCTTGTCATCCCCTAAAGCCATATTGCCACCTTTAGGGGGCATCGCTCCTTTTCCTGTTAGCGCAACAGCGTACAAAGCCTCTTTGCCTGTTGCGATACGGGGTGCCCAAACATCTTTATCACCTACTATTGGCGAACCTGCAACACCTGTTTTATGACATGCAAAACAACTTTTATCATAAACTGCTTTGCCTTCTTCTAAAGAAATAGGAGGTGCGGTAGCTGCTACTGGCTCTTCTACTGCTACAGGAGCGACAGATATCGTGACTGGAACTGTTTCTACTGGGGCCGTTGTTGCTTCAGGAGCCACTGGCATTACAGGTGTTTCTGGGGCAGCTGTAGCTTCTGGAATTACATCAGCTGTTGGCGCTTCTTCTTTCTCAACT
>CAYOHT010000039.1:0-2524 GCA_964403815.1 uncultured Cocleimonas sp. | reverse complement strand
TGTTGCAGAAGCGCCAACAGGCTGTAAGTTTTCCTCAACCTTCACAATATTTTGGCTAGTATCTATCTCGCCTTTAGTTGAGTTTCTTTGATAGGTATTTACCAAACTTGAAAGAAGAACATAAACAACAGCAACAATTGCAAGCAGGCTGATGATAAAAATGATCTTTGAAGCAGGATCAACTTTTGGTGCATGATTAGACATTAACTACTCCAACACGGATATGAATTTATATTCACGCAATATTATATGCAATTATACTAATATGCTCTACTGTTTTGTTTCGCAGAGTGATTTATATCTCAATCATAAGTTGATATACATCAAAAACATGGCATGTAAAACAAAACGCAAACTCTTCTAATAACAAAATTTTCTCTATCTCTGGGTACTATGTAAGCTTCGATTAGTGATATTACCAATATGGCCTCTGCTATAGTAATCCGCCTAGAACTTGGCATAACAATAAAACACACTCTTTGAAAAAAGTTCATTCATTGCCCAGCAAGCTATCGTATATAATAATAACGATGTTATTTATCCGCACAACAGTTTACAAGGCAACTATCTATGAACGAAGAATACCAATATAAAGAAAGAGAAATTAATAAAAATGCGGCAAATGAATTTCGTTTGGGCGAAGGAAGAATCAGTGGGTTTTTATCATTAATTTTGGGAGTGCTAAGCCTTCTTGCAGTTTTTGCATACTTGTACCCTTCTTATCTCACCACTACAGAGCTACGCAAAACGTACGATGCAGTACAACTACAAACGGTTCTTAAATATGGCATGTATTTTTCTTTATTATTTGGCTTTCTTACCTTGATACTCAACAGGGCTAAGTACAAATACTTTGGCTTGGCAGGTATTGTTTTAACTCTCATTGGCTTTGCCTTGGGTGGCTATAAAATCCCAGTGGGGGCGGTCGAACCAAAAGAATTATCATTTGGCGTGGATTGGCTTATCCTTGCTTTTTTGGGGTCTACTGTTATTTTTATGGTGCTTGAAAAGCTATTTCCTAAGTATCGTGATCAATTAATTATGAGGCCAGAGTGGGACGTAGACCTGTTCTACTTCTGCTTCAATCACCTTGCTATTTCTGCTATTTTGATCTTTGCTAACTACCACGCTAGTCATTTTGATTGGGCAATCAGTGCTTCTTTACAGTCATCTATTCAGTCAATACCAATCACACTTCAGATCATACTTATTATGCTAAGTGCTGACTTTGTGCTTTATTGGGAGCATAGGACTTTTCACGAAGTTAAGTGGTTGTGGCCAATTCATGCGGTGCATCATTCCATTGAAGATATTGATTGGCTCGCGGGATCGCGCGGGCACTTCATTCAAGTCTTTTCAGAGCGCGCAATGGTGATGATCCCTCTTTATTTATTGGGGGCAGATGAGACTGCTTTGAATATTTATGTGACAATTGCTGCTTTACAAGCGATCTTGATTCACACAAATTTATCAATACCGTTTGGTCCGCTAAAATATATATTTGTAACACCACAATTTCATCACTGGCACCACAGTTCAGAAAAACCAGCTATCGACACTAATTACTCCGCACACACAGTTCTTTTTGATCGTCTATTTGGTACATATCACTTACCTGGGAGTCACTGGCCCGCCGAATATGGCACAACGACTCGCTTACCAAGAACCGTTGTTGGGCAGATAATGCATCCATTTTTTCCTAATAAAAAATGAATAGAAGATAAGATAAGATAAGAGTTAATTGCATGTTAGAACTGATACAAAACTGGCTACTGGGATACGGTTTTAATGAAAACCTGTCATTCTATGGTGCGCGGGGAATTTCTATTACGAGCACGCTGTTTTTAAGCGCCATCGCTGCTTTCATAGCAAAACGCTATATCGTAGCGGGTATTACCTATGTTCTTTCTAAATTCAGTACAAAGTGGAAGGATGCATTATTACGCCAAAAAGTCTTAAGGCGACTGGTTTATCTTGTGCCTGCGGTAGTTATTTACGACCTGATCCCTATAGCGTTAGAAGGGCATGGCTCACTAATCTCATTTATTCAAAGTGCTTTATCCATTTACATGATTATTATTGTCATGTTGGTACTAAATGCCTTACTAAGTAGCGTAGAGGAAATATACCAAAGCTATAAAGGCTCAAATAAAGTGCCCATAAAAGGCTTTATCCAAGCATTTAAAATTGTGTTGTTTTTCATAACGGCTATTTTTGTTATTTCCATATTTTTGGACAAAACCCCTGTTTACCTACTAAGTGGTGTGGGCGCACTGGCTGCAGTGATGATGTTAGTATTTAGGGATTCCATCCTCGGTTTTGTAGCAGGTATTCAATTAGCAGCCAACAAAATGGTCGCCGTGGGTGATTGGATAGAAATGCCAAAATACGGAGCAGATGGCGATGTGCTTGAGGTGGCGCTAACAACGGTAAAAGTACAAAACTGGGACAACACCATTACCACCATCCCCACCTATGCACTGATTAGTGAATCATTCAAAAACTGGCGCGGTATGGCAGATTC
>CAYOHT010000038.1:0-12804 GCA_964403815.1 uncultured Cocleimonas sp. | reverse complement strand
GGGGGGGTGTGCTTTAAAGTAGCTTTTAATCAAGCTTACTCAACAACTCATGCGTTAACCGATGCGCGGGGCTTCGTGCCGTGATCTTACCGTGAATATGCCCACCCGACAGCATTAAATCGCCGACCAAATCTAATAGACGATGTCTGACATATTCATCGGGCATTCTTAGTCCGCCTTTGTTAAGCACTTTATCGCCACGCACCACAACCACGGCTGAGCTTGTATTTGCGCCCAAACAGATTGGGTCTTTTGAAAAACGTGTGAGTTGGGCTAACATGCCGTTTTTTAATCGCCCGAAGGTACGCGCCGCACTGACTTGTTCTAAGAATATTTCAGGGGTGATTTCGCCGCTCCAGTTTAAACGCCCTATTTTTCGCAATGAGATCGTTACATCAACAAATAAACCATCCGCAGGTTCTAGTTTTATGTACTTCTTGCCTTCTCGTACTTCAAAAAACTTTGTCACTGATATTATTTTTCGTGGTGACTTTTGAACGTCAACACCTGCTTTATCGATTTCTGTAACAAACTCAAGCGCGCTACCATCCATAATAGGCAACTCCGAGCCATGCACTTCTACCACCGCATTATCAATTCTACACGCATAGAAAGCCGCCATTAAATGCTCGATAGTGCGAACGTGTATGCCATTATCGGGTGATACGATGCAGGTGCAAAGTGGAAGCTTCTTGGTGTTTTTCCAATGCGCGAGTATCTCCGTTCCCTGCCCCTTTTTATCAATACGTTTGAAAACTATACCGCTGTTCTCATCCGCTGGGTGGACTGTAATATGTGATCGCTTACCCGTGTGCAAACCCCGCCCTTTAAAGGATACTGGACTTTTAATCGTACCTTGTAATGCAAGATTATTAGATGAACTCATATCATGCCTATCGCTTTCATCATCACAAACACTTCCCGCAAACCTGTTCCATTGGTACTAGAAATATAGATGGGTTTTTGCAAGCCCGCAAACTTTTTCTTATGCGACAGATTGCCTTTGAAAGGGTATAAAAAATTCAATTTTTCAAACGCATAGCGAAAGGACTTACGCGTGAATGGATGATAATTGAATTCGTTTTTTAATCCATTTGGTATATATAAAGGCGACATACCTAAGGAGACTTTTTCCACGCCTTCTTGTCGAAATACTTCAATCGCATCCAGCAATATGGTGGCCGATGTGCCGTGTGGCGCGCCCCCTGCAATGCGATCAATATTATGATAATAGCCAATGATTTTACTATCACGATAAATAGGATCAAACACTGCAAAACCAATCAACTTTTCATTTTGATATGCCCAAAAATAACGCACATCCTTTTCTTTTTTAAAACGAAAAGGGCGCACTAGGAAACCTAAGTCATCACCGCCTTTCTTTTTTAGCCATGCGTTTGATAGCGCTTTAACTTCATCAAGATTATCGCAAGCACTAATGCAAACTTCTTTAACCGTCACGCCTTCACGCACACACTTGTTGCGCCACTGCCTTAGCTTGGCGCGTGGCTTCCCTTGCAGAGTGAAATCAGCTAGCGGGATTTCATTTTCAATACCAAAGAGGTTGACCTGATAACCTAGTTTATCCAAAACGGATGCTGTGGATTTTGACGTTTGCACAAAAATCACACCGGGATATTTTTTAATAAAAGCAGAAATTATAGTTTGATAGTTCTGAGGATCACAAACTGGATCAGCCAACACTACTTTGCGTTCTTTCCACGCAAAAAACCAATGCTTAAAACTGATATACGCGATATACCCTACATCCTCAAGAATAAAGTATTCCATCTGAGGTTCAAGGCTGGTATACGCCATACAATGGCTTCCATTCTGTTGCAGGTATGGAAATAATGCCTCGTTAGCTGTCATACTTTATTTTTTTGATACTTTTTTCAAAAGCGTTAATGGCGCTAACTCTTGTAAAGCACGCTCATATACGCGACGTTTAAAATACACCACCTCTTTTGCAGGCAACCAATAATTAACCCAGCGCCAACCATCAAATTCAGGGATACCAGAAGCAGCAAGATCAACAGACGAATCCTCGCAGACCATTTTTAACAAAAACCAACGCTGTTTTTGCCCAATACACACTTTCCCATTCGTACGACGAACCATTCTTTTTGGTAAACGATAGCGCAACCAATCCTTCGTTGAGCCAACCACTTCTACATGCTTTTCTAGCAGACCTGTTTCTTCTTCAAGCTCTCGAAACATCGCTTGTAGCGGCGTTTCGCCTTCATCTATCCCGCCTTGTGGAAACTGCCAAGAAGTCTGTCCAATTCGTTTACCCCAAAATACTTCACCGTCGCAATTTGAAAGGATGATACCTACATTGGCTCGAAAGCCTTCATCATCTATCACCAGCAACTCCAAAACTTTTTATTGGTGAGATATTTACACATTGGCAGTGATTCAGCAAATTATTGCGGTTACAATGTGGACTTATTTTTTATGTACACGAGTTTCAAAATGGCACTAGCAATATTCGACCTTGATAACACCCTGCTAAACGGTGATAGCGACTATTCATGGGGGCAATTTCTTGTTGCAAAAAAATTAGTTGATGAAAAGAAATATGAAGCTGCCAATAACGTTTTTTACGACGATTACAAAAACGGCACGCTTGATATATTTAAATTCTCAGCCTTTAGCTTTAAACCACTTTCTATTCGTAACATGGAAGAGCTTGGAAAACTTCATAAAGAATTTATGCAAACTGTCATCCTGCCCATGATTACAAAAAAATCCCGCGCCTTAGTAGAAAAACATAAAAAACAAGGCGACACGCTACTCGTTATCACCGCAACCAATAGTTTTGTAACGCGCCCGATTACCACTGAACTAGGCATTGATAATTTATTAGCCACTGAGCCAAAAGTCGTAAACGGTCGCTACACCACCGAAGTTGAAGGCACGCCTTGCTTTCAAAAAGGTAAAATCACACGCCTGAATGAATGGCTAAAAGACAATAATGAAACCATGCAAGGGAGCGTATTTTATAGCGACTCGTACAATGATATTAGCTTGCTGGAAGCCGTTGATACAGCGATTGCGGTTGACCCTGATGATAAGTTACGCGAAGTGGCAGTTGAGCGTGACTGGGATGTTATTTCTTTAAGGGATTAAAAGAAAAAAGACTTTTGCCACGGAATACACGGAAGGACACGGAAAGTGAAAACATTCATATTTTTAGATACGGGAGCTACACCCCCCTACTTTTACATGATGAATCAAATAACAGTATGATATGAATAAAGAAAAACGTTACGAAATATTCTCTCGCTGGCGCGAAGCCAATCCTCATCCTAAGACGGAGCTAAACTACAGTTCTCCTTTTGAGCTTTTGGTTGCAGTGGCTTTGTCTGCCCAATCTACCGACAAAGGCGTAAACAAGGCGACGGATAAGCTCTTCCCTGTTGCTAACACACCTCAAGCGATTTATGACTTGGGCGAGGATGGCTTGAAGGAATACATCAAAACCATCGGGCTTTATAACAGCAAAGCCAAGCACATTATCCAAGCTTGCAAGATGTTGGTTGAGTTGCATGATTCGGTTGTGCCAGAAAACCGTAAAGACTTAGAAGCCTTACCAGGTGTTGGGCGCAAGACGGCAAACGTGATTTTGAATACGGCATTTGGGCATCCTACTATGGCGGTCGATACACATATTTTTCGCATCGGCAACCGCACAGGCATCGCCAAAGGTAAAAACGTGGTTGAGGTTGAAAAGAAACTACTGCGCTTCATCCCAAAAGAATTTATGATTGATGCTCACCACTGGCTGATTCTACATGGGCGTTATATTTGTGTAGCGCGTAAACCTAAATGTGCGGCTTGTTTGGTTTCTGATTTGTGTGATTTCAAAGACAAATTATTGTAGTTTATTTCTGCACTAAAAATTTTAACGCAGAGTCTTAAAGAGAGAACCGCAGAGAACGCAGAGAAAAACTAAAGTCTTTATTCTTATCTCCGCGTTCTCCGCGTAAACTCTGCCTTTCTCTGCGTTAATAAAACAAACTAAAAAATGAGCAACAGTATGAAACACCACGCCGTCGTCCTCGATGAAAAAAGCTTCAACCCCGGTGATCTTGATCTCAATGGCTTATACGCCTTGCTCGATAGTTGGGACACCTACGAAGGCACAAGCCCTGATCAACGCTTTGGACGGCTAGAAGAAGCAACCATCGCCATCATCAATAAAGTTGTTCTTGATCAACCTTTGCTTGAAAAACTCCCTCAATTGAAACTCATATTGCTCACGGCGACAGGCATGGACAATGTTGATTTGGAGTATTGCAAACAGCAAGGTATCACCGTTAATAATGTAACGGACTATTGTACTGCCTCTGTTAGCCAGCATGTTTTTTCGTTAATCCTCGCTTTATCTACCAAACTCTTCCCTTATCAAAGGCTCACAAAAAGTGGTGATTGGTCACGTAGTGGGCAGTTTTCTAGCCTTGAGTTTCCCATTCAAGAATTATCTGGCAAAACCTTGGGCTTGGTGGGCTACGGTAGCCTTGCCAAAGGCGTTGAGAAATTAGCGCAAGCCTTTGGCATGAACATTTTGATTTCACAACGCTCTGGCACATCTTCAACAAACGCAAACGAGGGGCGTTTACCGCTTGAAGAATTATTACCTCAAGCCGATGTAATTAGTATTCACTGCCCATTAACACCTGAAACGAAACACTTGTTTGGCAAAAAAGAGTTTGAGCTAATGAAAGACACTGCCTTTTTAATCAACACAGCACGCGGTGGCGTGATTGATAATGCCGCGCTTGCCATCGCGTTGCGTGACAAGGTAATTGCAGGCGCGGGTATTGATGTGTTGGAGCAAGAACCGCCTCCACTTGATCATCCTTTAATTACCACTAACCTACCCAACTTAATTCTCACGCCCCACATCGCTTGGGCTGCGATTGAAGCACGCCAACGAGTGATTGATAAAGTTGCTGAGAACCTCAAGAGTTGGTTAGCAAGTAACCAATAATAGCTTTTAAGGAACGGATTAAAGAGAAACACTTAGAAACCATCACTCATACTTTAAAATAGACTATGCTTATAGTATGAACCTTAGACAAGGGATGCGCGATGGCTAGAAGACCAACTATATGTACTTATCGAGAAGTTTATGAATCCGATAATAACTCATCATGTGATCCCGTATTCTTTACGCATAAAATATTAGCCGAAGGCGACTCTTGGTTCACTATTGGCGGTCATAACCTGCGCAATCCTTGGTTTTCAAATATCTTATTTACGTTGCGTTTCCCAAGAGACACCCTGCTTCTTAATCTCGCCTATCCTGGGGATACTATTAAGCACATCTCCGCTATGCCAAGGGATTACCGTTTTAAATTTGCCATTGAATATCAAAAAAATAATCCATGGGATGCCATTGTGTTAAGTGGGGGTGGGAATGACTTAATTGATAAAGCACACACATTGGTCTGGAGTGAACCAGAAAGACGAAGTATCACTATCAACACTGTTTCTGACTACTGCAACAGCAACGCACTTAATCACTTTCTACGAAATATCGACAGCCATTACCGACGCTTAGCGCAGATTAGAGGCAATCAGGATATTCCTATCGTTATTCACACTTACGATTACCCTACACCAAGAAACTCCCCTGCGTACTTCTTTGGCGTTGCCCGCTTTGGACCTTGGCTTTATAAAGTGATGCACGATGCCAAAATCCCAAAAAAGGATTGGATAAAACTCAGTGATTATTTATTCGATAAACTCGCCGATAAGATTCTTAGTCTATCCAAAGGACAAAATAAAATACCCAATTTTCATGCCGTTGACACCCGAAACACTTTAGTAAGAGCAAAACTTGGCGCAACAGGTAGTAGTGGCGATTGGCTTAATGAGATTCACCCTAATAAAAATGGTTATAAAAAAATAGCACGTTTGATAGAAAGAAAGCTTAGTGAAGTAACGAGTATCTAAAGAAAATCTGTTATATTTAAGGTCGTTACTGATCAAACCCAACACGAGCCTTTATGTCACAAACCGAACAACGCGAACAGCTACGACAATTTTATTGCGATAGTTGGGAAAAACACCGCGAGCAAAAAGAAGCACTCTCTCCACTAGAACAGCAAGTGGTCGCGCTTATTAAAGAACACCCTGAGTATCACGCACTATTGGAAAATAAAGAAGCCAGCGTCAATGCTGATTACTTGCCAGAAATGGGCGACACTAACCCGTTCTTACACTTGGGGATGCACTTAGGGATTCGCGAACAAATCATCACCAATCGCCCGCCAGGAATTTCTGAACTTTACGAGCGTTTAGTTGCCCTAAAAGGAGTATCAGATGCCGAGCATGCTATGATGGAATGCTTAGGCGAAATGATTTGGCAAGCACAGCAAAGCCAAACACTCCCTGATGAAAATACCTATTTAGATTGCCTAGGAAAAATCAAATGAAAACAATATCAACGCTATCACTATTTTTGCTTATCAGCCTTTCTGCTTGCTCAAGCAACAAAACAGCCAATACCAGTAATATTAAAAATATGCAGAAAATCGAAATGGGAAAAATCATTTCAGTGAAGACTGTAGCAGTCAAACCCGAAGATATTAACTCATACGGAAATGTAGGGGTTTCAGTAGGATCAGGCGGAAGAAGCGGTGTTTATGGCTCAGTAGATTTAGCAACTATCGGTAAGCTTTATCGCAATGCAACCAAACCCTCTACCGCGCAACAGTTTATAGTAACAAAAGATAATGGTGAAACCGTCGCGATTACACAGCCCAATTCTAAAGAAGTATTTAAAAATGGTGATTCTGTGAAGATCCTTTTAGAAGATGGGAAAGCTAAGGTTATTCATTGATAGCTTTTCATTAGCTTAAAGATAAGAACCACACCCCCCTAGTTTTACATGATGTTTTCTAAAACCAATAAACATCATGTAAAACTAGGGGGGTGTGCTAAGAAAGACCTGGTTAATCCTTAATACGATATTCCGCCGAGCGTGCATGTGCCGTTAAGCCTTCGCCGTGCGCTAATACTGAGGCAATCTTACCTAATTCAGACGCACCATCTGCCGAACAGCCAATCAATGACGAGCGCTTTTGGAAATCATAAACACCTAGTGGCGATGAGAATCGCGCGGTTCTTGAAGTTGGTAAAACGTGATTAGGTCCTGCGCAATAATCACCTACCGCTTCGGCCGTGTAACGCCCCATAAATATTGCGCCTGCGTGACGAATTTGTTTGGCGACTTCTTCGGCATTATCAACCGAAAGCTCTAAATGTTCTGGTGCGATGTAGTTGGCGATTTCAATCGCTTCATCCATATCTTTAGCTTGAATAACTGCACCGCGACCTTCGAGTGATTCTTTAATAATTTTTGCACGCGGCATATCATCAATAAGTTTATCAATGCTTTGCATGAGTTTCTCAATGAAGTCTGCATCAGGAGAAACTAAGATTGATTGTGCATCTTCATCATGTTCTGCCTGTGAGAACAAATCCATCGCAATCCAATCAGGGTCTGTCTTGCCATCACACACCACTAAAATTTCAGATGGCCCTGCGATCATATCAATGCCGACTGTGCCAAAAACCATTTTCTTGGCTGTTGCTACATAGATATTGCCTGGGCCTACTATTTTATCGACTTGAGGAACAGTTTCTGTACCATAAGCCAATGCCGCAACGGCCTGTGCGCCACCGATTGAGAATACGCGATCTACGCCCGCTATTTCGGCCGCCGCAAACACCAATGGGCTAAATTCACCAGCTGGTGTGGGCACAACCATAATCAGCTCTGGTACGCCTGCTACTTTTGCGGGAATGGCATTCATCAATACCGACGACGGATACGCCGCTTTGCCTCCTGGCACATATAAACCTACGCGATCTAGCGGTGTGACTTGTTGGCCTAGCACCGTACCATCAGCTTCGGTGTAGCTCCATGATTCCATTTTTTGATGTTCAGCGTAGCTTTTAATACGTTCAGCCGCTTGTTTTAAAGCATCGTACTCTTCTGAAGAAATACTATCCAACGCTTCTTGTAGACGACTTTTAGGGATCTCCAAATGTTCCATACCCGTTGCACACATGCCGTCAAATAGGTTGGTGAACTTGACGACTGACTTATCGCCAAGGTCTTTGACATCTTTCAAAATACCAGTGACGGTATCAACCACCGCCTGATCAGATGCGCTATTCCATGCAAGGCGTTTGTCTAGCTTCTGCCAGAAGTCTGGCTCGTTCGTGTTTAGTTTTTGTATATTCATAACTCGTATTTCCAACCGTCATTCCCACATGTTTTTAGTAGGAATCTATATTATATTCTTCTGTTACATTTCCTTCTTTAGCAAACCGTCTTTAAACAAAGGGTGTCGTAAAAGCACATTACGTAGGTTGGTGCTGAGGAACGAAGCCCAACATGACACTGTTTGTTGGGCTTCGCAAGCTCAGCACCAACCTACAATTTACTCTTTTTCGACAGCCTCTAAGAGGGAAGAAGTATATTTTGTATTAAGTAGTGCGGCGTTTTTCAACAGCGCCTGCTAATTCTCTTAATACGCTTTCAGTATCATCCCAACCTATACAAGCATCAGTAATACTCTGCCCATAAGTGAGTACATCTTTACTTTTACCTTCGCCATTTTGATTTCCTTCTACCAAATGGCTTTCAATCATTACGCCACAAATCTCATGCACGCCATTTGCGATTTGCCCTGCAACATTGTTCGAAACTTTTGGTTGATTACGGAAGTCTTTATTACTATTTGCATGGCTAAAATCGACCATTAGTTTTGCAGGCAAGCCTGCTGATTCTAACTGACTCACTGCATCTTTAACGCTGCTTTCATTATAATTTGGCTCACGCCCACCGCGTAAAATGATATGGCAATCATCGTTTCCGCTAGTGGTGAAAATAGCAGAATTACCTTCTTTCGTCACCGATAAAAAATGATGAGAATGTGATGATGAGTTAATCGCGTTTATCGCAATGTCTAAATTACCGTAAGTGCCGTTTTTAAAACCAATCGGGCATGAAATCCCTGATGCTAATTCACGGTGTGCCTGACTTTCGGTAGTGCGCGCGCCTATTGCGCCCCATGATATCAAGTCTGCAATGTATTGTGGCGAAATCAGATCAAGATACTCGGTCGCCGTAGGCATACCTTGCTCCGCAAGCTTTAACAATAAATCTCGGGCTACTTTTAAACCTTTGTTGATATTAAACGTGCCTGTTAAATCTGGGTCATTAATCAAGCCTTTCCAACCAATACTGGTGCGTGGCTTTTCAAAGTAGACGCGCATAATAATGTGAAGTTGGTCACTTAACTCTTCGCGTAATATTGAGAGTTTTTTAGCATATTCCAACGCGGCATCCGCATCATGGATAGAGCAAGGACCAACCACTACAATCAAGCGATCATCTTCACCGTGCAGTATTTTATGACTGGCTTGGCGCGCGTTAAAAACTGTTTTTGCCGCCGATTCTGTGAGTGGATAATCTTTAAACAGCGTTGCGGGAGAGTGAACATCTTCTTGCCCAATAATGCGTACGTCGTCTGTTTGGTATTGTGTTTGTTTTGCCATACTGTCTTCCAACTATTTTTTCTTGTCTACGGCTTGCTTAATTTTTTCTAATAAATCACTTAATAACGCATGCTTCATTTTCATTGAGGCAGAATTAACAACCATCCTCGAGCTGATGTCTGCCATGTGTTCCAGTGGTACTAAACCGTTAGCCTTTAGCGTGCTACCTGTTTGTACCACATCAACGATAATATCTGCCAAGCCTACGATTGGCGCTAATTCCATCGAACCATAAAGCTTGATGATTTCAATTTGTCTGCCCTGTTTAGCAAAATAATCTCGCGTGCAGTTTACAAATTTTGTCGCTACTTTTAGCTGTCCTTCTGGCAAGGGTTTGTCGGCAAAACCTGCTGTCATTAATTTACATTTAGCGATGTGAAGGTCGAGCATTTCGTACAAGCCTTCGCCGCCATGCTCCATTAGAACATCTTTACCTGTCACGCCCAAGTCTGCCGCACCGTATTGCACATAAACTGGCACATCGGTTGCGCGAATAATAACCAGCTTTATGTTGTCGTGGTTGGTGTCGAGAATTAGCTTACGGCTGGTTTCAGGATCATCCAGCGCTGTAATACCTGCCGCTTCTAACAACGGCATAGTTTCTTCAAATATACGCCCTTTGGATAGCGCGATGGTGAGTGTGTTGTTCATGCTTGTTATCTAACCGTCTTTATATCTAAATAATCTGTTTTAAGTAATACGTTGGATTTTAGCACCCAACTTTGTCAACTTATCTTCAATTTTCTCATAGCCACGGTCGGTATGATAAATACGGTCAACAATAGTAATACCTTTTGCCGCCAAACCCGCAATAATTAAACTGGCTGATGCGCGTAAATCCGTTGCCATAACAGGCGCGCCGCGTAGCGATGGCATACCTGCAACAATCGC
The DNA here is from genome assembly GCA_964403815.1 of uncultured Cocleimonas sp. Taxonomy (GTDB): domain Bacteria; phylum Pseudomonadota; class Gammaproteobacteria; order Thiotrichales; family Thiotrichaceae; genus Cocleimonas. The sequence goes on along the minus strand of CAYOHT010000038.1, from coordinate 2,331 downwards.
CGTATTACCTTCAAGGCGAATATTTGCGCCCATACGCATCAACTCTGCAACGTGCATCATGCGGTTTTCAAAAATCGTTTCTACTACCACACCAATGCCTTCAGACACACAATTCATTGCCATAAACTGCGCTTGCATATCGGTTGGGAAAGCAGGGTGTGGCTCGGTGCGAATATCAACGGCTTTTAGTTTGCGACCGCGCATGTCTAGCTCAATCCAATCATCGCCTACTTCAATGCTTGCGCCGCATTCGCGAAATTTTTGTAGCACAGCATCCAATGTGTGAGGCGCCGCATTTACACATTTAACACGCCCGCCTGTGATTGCACCTGCCGCTAAGTATGTACCTGTTTCGATACGGTCTGGCAAAACTGAATATTCGATACCTTTGAGTTTTTTCACGCCTTCAACGGTAATGGTGTTGGTGCCCTCACCTGTGATTTTTGCGCCCATCGCGATTAAACAATTTGCAAGATCAACCACTTCTGGTTCACGCGCCGCGTTTTCTAAAATCGTTGTGCCTTCTGCCAACACTGCCGCCATCAATAAGTTTTCCGTACCTGTTACGGTTACCGCCTCCATCATGATATTCGCGCCTTTAAGCTTGTCACATTTTGCGCGGATAAAACCTTCGTCAACGGTGATTTCTACACCCATCGCCTCTAAACCTGTAAGGTGAATATTGACAGGGCGACTACCAATCGCACAACCACCTGGCAGCGAGACTTCGGCATAACCATAACGTGCAACAAGCGGGCCAAGCACAAGGATGGATGCGCGCATGGTACGCACTAATTCATAGGGTGCAATTTGATTTTTAAGGGTCGATGTATCGGTGGTGATATTGTTGTTTTTATCCGTCTTAACCGTAACGCCCATGCCTTCTAACAATAGAGCCAGTGTTGCCACATCTTTAAGACGAGGAACATTCTTAATGGTCATTTTTCCATGTGCCAGCAATGCAGCTGCCTGCAATGGAAGAACCGCATTCTTAGCCCCTGAAATTACAACATCGCCGTCAAGTGGCGTACCACCTTCTATTTGAAAAACATTCATTTAGAAAACCTTAAAACGAAAAAAGGCAATGATAACGAAAAAGACCGACAGATGGTATCTAACTGGGTATGTTAGTGATGATTTAATGCAGAAAGTTTGATGATGGTAAAGATTAGAGATCATAAACAAGCACACCCCCCTAGTTTTACATGATGCATTTATAACATCATGTAAAACTAGGGGGGTGTGCTTGTGTGTAATATTTTAGCGGTTATCGTGCGCCAAAGCCTGTTGCCATGGTGTAAATCGTTTTACCGACAATTTCCATATCCATTTTAAACGATAGGTTTTCGATGTAATGTAAATCGTAAACCAGCTTTGTGCGTGTTCCATTTTCATCATCAACATAGCCTTGTTCTACCTGTGCTAAGCCTGTAATACCTGGGCGTACGATGTGTCTGGCTGAATATTTTGGGATAGCTTTTTCAAACTTTTCTACAAATGCAACTTGCTCAGGTCTTGGACCAATTAAACTCATATCCCCGTGAATGATATTCCAAAGTTGTGGAATTTCATCAATACGCATTTTTCGTATAATACGTCCGAAACGTGTGACGCGTTTATCACCATTTTGTGCGAACTTTGAACCTTCTTTTTCAGAATCTGTTGTCATGCTCCGAAACTTGAGCATATTGAAGACTTTGCCATGAACGCCAACACGTTTCTGCCAAAAGAAAACAGGGCCTCGTGATTCTACTTTAATCACAATAGCCGTTATGAGCATGATAGGAATAATAATAGGGGAAAATACAACAATTAGACTAAGGTCAAACAAGCGCTTAAAAGGCACATACGCCGTAACTGAACCTGCTAACGTGGTAGGCGCACTGGAATCTAAATCGTATCTATCAATATTTTCTGGAACACTCATTTTCTTCTCTCTACCGTATTATTTTATAATTGGTTTTATGATTTATTGGGTAGAGAAATAATGAGCTATCGCATGATAAGAAACGATCTCGGCACGGATAAACGGTAGTATTAAGCTGAGGTAGATAATGAAAAAGAATAGTTACTACAAAAACATCATGTAAAAGTAGGGGGGTGTGCATTGTTTATTCTTGAATTTTCGCTCTATATATCTGATATATTCTATTTATACTGAGCTAGTTAATTAAAATCAGGAGAAGGTATGGCTTTATCTAAAACATTAATCAAACTATTGGAACATCCTGTGCTTACCGCTCTCGCTAAGCTCATCCAAAAGTTTAGGCACTCAAAATCGTACTGGAGTGTGATTTCACTCGTGCTTGTTTTTACTTTACGTGAAGCAAT
>CAYOHT010000037.1:8819-12926 GCA_964403815.1 uncultured Cocleimonas sp. | reverse complement strand
CAGGCTTTTCAGGTGTTGAGTAAGTAGTGCTTTTTATAATCTGCATTTGCTATACTCTCCCCTTTATCATTTCACATAAGGATTCAGCATGGCACGCACCCCTTCTACAATGTTGGAGCTTGGAACGAGCGCTCCTGATTTTTCATTAATTAATCCTGCAACTAATGAGCAAGTCTCGTTATCTGATTTTGCAGGGAAACCTTTGTTGGTTGCTTTTATCTGCAATCATTGTCCTTACGTTATTCTGCTCAAAGAAGAGTTCACAAAATTCGCTAAAGACTATCAAGCTAAAGGCATAGCCGTTGTAGCGATTAATGCTAACGATGTGGCGAATTATCCTGATGATAGCCCTGAGAAAATGGCTGAGGATGTGAAGGAATTCGGCTATACCTTCCCTTATCTTTTTGATGATACCCAAGAAGTAGCACATCAATATCAAGCGGCGTGTACTCCAGACTTTTTTATGTTTGATGCTGATCACAAGCTTTACTACCGTGGGCAGTTTGATGGTTCACGCCCTAATACAGACATCCCTGTAACAGGCGAAGATATGATTAGCGCGGCAGATGCTTTGCTCGCAGGCAAGCCAACGCCAGAGCAGCAAAAAGCATCGCTGGGTTGTAATATCAAATGGAAAGAAGGCAATGCACCTGAGTATGCTTAGTTAGGGCACATCCCTATGCTGCTCAGTTAGCCCTCCCCCTGCTATGTGGAGGGAACTTTTAAATATTCTTAAAGCACACCCCCCCACTTTTACATGATGTTTATGGCAATGACAAACATCATGTAAAAGTGGGGGGCGCTTGTAATATTACGACTTTATGGCGCTTGGTCTAGCTCATATTTCTTTATACGATAACGTAGTTGTCTAAATGTCATGCCGAGCACCTTTGCGGCTGCTGTTCTATTCCAGCGTGTTTGGTCAAGCGCTTGCAGTATTTCATCTTTCTCATCGAGTGGTTGATCTGATGGAGTCGGGTTTACCAGTTCAGAAATTTTTGCATCCAATGTCATGCTTTTTATGACAGGTGTTATTTTTGGCAATTGTAAATCATCTGGTTCGATGAATTCACCATCGGCTAATGTACAGGCGCGCTCTAAAATGTTTTCTAATTCACGGACATTACCTGGGAATGGGTAATTCGTAAGCGCATTAATTGACTGCTCTGATAACTGTGCCTTGGGAAGTTCCCAGCGTTCTGAAATTTGCTCAAGGAAGAATCCTGCAAGTAACAGTATATCTTCGCCACGTTCATGCAATGATGGCACGTCTAATTTGATAACATTTAAACGGTAATATAAATCTTGTCTGAAGTTACCTTTTTCGACTTCTTCTTCTAAGTTTTTGTGTGTAGCGCTGAGAATTCTACAGTCGGTTGGGACTTCTTCTACGCCGCCTACGGATTTTACAGCTTTTTCTTGAATTACACGTAATAACTTTACCTGCATACTAAGCGGTAAGTCAGCGACTTCATCTAAGAATAATGTGCCATGGTTTGCAGCTTGAAAAAGCCCTTCTTTATCTTCTATCGCGCCCGTAAAGCTGCCTTTTTTGTGTCCAAAAAATTCACTTTCCATCAAACTCTCAGGAATTGCGCCACAGTTAACAGGCACAAAAGCACCCGCGGAACGTGGGCCTAAATCATGTATTTGTCGAGCGACTAGCTCTTTACCTGTTCCTGACTCGCCATGAATAAATACAGGGGCTTGGCTTCTTGCCAGCTTTTTAATCGTTACCTTTAGAGCTTCCATAGCAGGCGATTCGCCAATGATTGGCGTTGTGCCGTCTGTATTATTTTGCACAACAACAGCCGCTGGCATCTCATTATTTTCAGAGAGTTTTAGTGCCGTATGCACCAAATCGCGTAGCTTGGTTAAATCAACAGGTTTAGATACAAAGTCATAAGCGCCTGCTTTAAGCGCCTCAACAGCTGCTTCCATGCTGCCAAAAGCGGTGATCACCGCCACGGGTATATGTGGCGTTTCTCGCTGAATGTAACGCACAATATCAAAGCCTGTACCGTCTGGTAGTTTCATATCGGTAAGGCATAAATCTGGTTTGAAATTTTGAATTGCTAACAAACCTTCTTTAACTGTCCCTGCGGTTGCCGTATCCAACCCCATACGCAATAACGTTAGCTCTAAAAGCTCACGAATATCTGGTTCATCATCAACTACTAAAACACGTTGTGTCATTTCTCTATTCTCTTCTTCTTTATTTTAATTTTTTTTTGCTATTTTTTACTAAGGTTTGCTTGTGAAAATATCAGTCTAAAGCAGCTTCCGCCTGCGGGTAACTTTACATACTCCAACGAACAACCATTACTTAAGCAAAGCTCTCGCGCCATAAATAAGCCAAGCCCTGTGCCTTCATCGCCTTTTGTTGAGGTAGTAAAAAATGGCTCAAACAATCGTTCAATATTTTTTTCAGGAACACCTTTACCATTATCAATAATATTCAACATAACATCTTTGGTATGTGATGGATGGCTGCCCTGAATATCAATGTGTAACTTGCTGACATCATCTTTTGCATACTTTTCAGCATTTCGACATAAGTTCCATAGGACTTGATGTAGGTGTGTTGGATCAAATTGGATAGAGGCATCTGCCACGTCCATAAATAGATTAATTTGCTTCTTGTCGATCGATGATTGAATCACAAAGTCATTAATAAAGTCATTCAACCAAAGTTTAAGCCTGATATTTTCACGCTTTGGATTACTTTTACGCGAAAGGTTTAAAACACTTTCAATCGTGCCATTCATACGTTTTGAGTTTGATTGAATAATCTGAATCATGCGTTCATCGGCCTTATCCAACAAAGTAGACTCAGAAAGTAGTTGAGCAGCATGGCTGATTGCGCCAAGCGGGTTACGAATCTCATGTGCAATATTAGCGGTTAACTGTCCTAAAGATGCCATCTTTACATCTTGCTGTTTTTCGCGTTGCATTCTCGTGTCATCTAAATAAATAAGCACCACACCTTGATTTTGCACCCCAAGTTGAGAGATACGCATGGTGAACTCGGTTGTTTTCCAGTGCTTTATGTCGTAGCTGACAACTTTCGGAGCCACCTTGTCTAGCCAATAATTTAAATGTGAATGTAACTCGGGTGCAAATTGCTGTAATGTTTGATCTCTCCAGTCTTTTGGCTGTCCTAACATATCCCACGCAGTAGGATTAAGATGGCGAATATGCCCTGTTTGATCTAATACAAGAATGCCTGTTTGAAGCTGGTCTAATATGGACTGGTTGAGTTGTGATAGGTTAGCTAAATCAATTCCACGGCGCGTTGCTAATTCTGCGGTTTTTGATGCCTTTTCAAACCAGCTACCCGCTAGCCATGAAACAACCATAATGAAAAATGAAAGCACGCCCGTATGAAACATTTCAAAGGACTTATTCCTACCTTGGTTTTGCATATAAATTTCAATGAAAAGAAGAGCGATAACAGTCATTGCAGAGAGCAATAATGCAGCTTGCCCAGGACGGAAAATACTCGGCAGAATGACAGGAAGTAGCAGTAAAATTCCTAATCCAGAATTAAGCCCACCACTTGAATAAACTACGATTAAGAGAAAAACAATGTCGGTGATACTATGGAGATAAAGTTGTTTGTTAAAACTAGGTTGGCGAAAGTGTGCTAAAAAAATACCAAGCACAGTAATACCAATATAGGTATTAATTGCGTGGGTAAATAGCCAGTTATCAAATGCACCCAATGATAGAGTCGATATACCAGAAAGCCCAAACATGAGTAATATACCCGCAAGAATTAGGCGATAGACACTATAAAGTTGTAACGGACTCCATTGATCTTGGCTTACAGGTAAGCCGGAATCTAAATTAGAGCTGTGAAGGCTTCCACCATCAACTATATCTCCTGCTCTGCGTGTTCTAGACTGCAAAATGCCTTATCCCCTTTTTTTATCGCTTCTTCTTCTGGAATATGTAAACCACAGTGTAGACACTTGACCATCTTATTCTTGTCGCTATCTTTGCGAGAGCGACCATTTTTTAGCTTAGGTCTTGGTTCATCCAGTTTATTTTTAATCAATTTTACAACAGTCAAGCTGACTGCCAGCAGAACAAGAACAAGAAAAA
>CAYOHT010000037.1:0-8719 GCA_964403815.1 uncultured Cocleimonas sp. | reverse complement strand
GGAACAGGCTGGGCGGTAAAAGCTCAAGTACACGCAGGCGGGCGTGGCAAAGCGGGGGGTGTGAAAATCACCCAGAGTTTAGATGAAGCCAAAGAAGCGGCAAAAAACATGTTGGGTCAATCGCTGATCACACATCAAACCGATGCGGAAGGTATGCCGATTAATACACTGTTGATTGAATCACTTACCGATATTGCCAATGAGCTGTATTTAAGCTTACTGGTAGATCGCGCAACAAGGCGCATCACCATTATGGCTTCTACCGAAGGCGGTATGAATATTGAGGAGGTTGCGGAGGAAACACCTGAAAAAATACTGACAGAAACGGTAGATATTATTGCAGGATTTCAGCCCTATATCGCAAGAAACCTAGCCTTTGCGCTAGGGCTTGAAGGACAGCAAATCCGCCAATTTACAGCGCTACTTGCTTCACTCATAAAGCTCTTTATTGAAAAAGATGCATCACTCATGGAGATAAATCCATTAGTGGTAACAGCTGAAGGCAACTTAATGGCACTGGATGCAAAAATCAATTTTGATGATAATGCACTGTATCGCCAAAAAGATATTGTAGCGATGCGCGACACCACGCAAGAAGATGAGCGCGAATCAAAAGCGGCAGAGTTCGAACTTAATTATATTCACCTTGATGGTGATATTGGTTGTATGGTCAACGGCGCTGGCTTGGCAATGGCGACGATGGACTTGATAAAACTACACGGTGGCGAGCCTGCAAACTTTCTTGATGTGGGCGGCGGAGCAACGGCAGACCGTGTTGCTGAGGCGTTTAAGATTATCCTTTCTGATCCTGCTGTAAAAGGTATTTTGGTTAATATTTTTGGTGGCATTGTACGCTGTGATTTGATTGCGGAGGGCATTATCCAAGCAGTGAATGAAGTGAATGTGAGCGTACCTGTCGTTGTACGGTTAGAAGGTACAAATGCAACAGAGGGTAGAGAGTTACTTGCAAAAAGTGGCATGAATATTATCGCCGCAGAAACCTTGGCAGATGCTGCCGATAAAATTGTAGAAGCTGCGGGAGGTAAATCGTAATGAGTGTATTAATCGATAAAGACACCAAAGTAATCGTGCAAGGTTTCACAGGCCAACAAGGCACATTCCACGCAGAGCAAGCCATAGAATACGGCACACAAATAGTCGGCGGCGTAACCCCAGGTAAAGGTGGGCAAATACATTTAGACAAACCTGTATTTAATACCGTGCGCGATGTGGTAAATGAAACAGGTGCAGATGCCAGCATGATTTTTGTGCCACCACCGTTTGCCGCTGATGCCATTTTAGAAGCGGCAAGCGCAGGCATAAAAGTGATTGCCTGTATCACCGAAGGTATCCCCGTGATGGATATGCTGAAAGTAAAAGCGGCATTGATGACTGATTATCCAAATACTTACTTAATAGGGCCAAACTGCCCCGGCATTATTACGCCAGGTGAATGTAAAATTGGCATTATGCCAGGTTCTATTCACCAAGTAGGCAAGATCGGTATCGTTTCACGTTCAGGCACATTAACCTACGAAGCCGTTCACCAAACGACATTAGCAGGGCTGGGGCAATCAACTTGTATCGGCATCGGTGGAGATCCTATCCAAGGCATGAATTTTGTCGATTGTTTAAAGCTCTTCAATGAAGACCCGCAAACTGAAGGCATTATCATGGTCGGCGAAATCGGTGGAAGCGCAGAAGAAGATGCCGCAGATTACATAAAAGCACACGTTAAAAAGCCAGTGGTTGCCTACATCGCAGGCGTAACCGCACCCGCAGGAAAACGCATGGGACACGCAGGTGCCATTATTGCAGGCGGCAAAGGAACAGCCGAACAGAAAATAGCGGCGCTAGAAGCGGCAGGTGTTGATGTTGTACGCGCGCTAACGCAAATGGGCGAGAAGATGAAAGAAAGGTTTTCTTGAGCGCATTTATCTCAGGCATTCCTTGAACGGAGGAAGGGGATTACTTGTTACTTAATGGGATAGCACACCCCCCACTTTTATATGATAGTTGTATAGCGTAGGGTGGACAAGCGATAACGCCATCCAACATGCTTTATTCGTGATTAAATCATAAAATAACTAGCCATAGCTTCTGTAATTTCTGTTCGCCACAAAAAGCCAATGAACCCAGCAAGTGCTAACCAAGGTCCAAAAGGAATGGGTTGGCTTTCTTTTTGCTTTTGAATCAGCATCCATAAAATACCAAGAACTGCGCCAAGTAAAGATGCTACAAAGATGGTGAACGGTAAAATCTGCCAGCCTCCCCATGCACCAATGGCTGCGAGAATTTTAAAATCTCCATAGCCCATGCCATCTTTGCCCGTAATGAGTTTAAATACATGGAAAAGGCTCCACAGCGACATGTAACCAATCATTGCGCCCAGTACACTGCTTTGTAAATCGACAAAGAATTCTTGATAATTGACGGCAATACCTATCCACATTAATGGCAACGTCAAGTTATCAGGTAGTAGCATGGTTTTCGCATCAATGAGCGAAAGTGTAATTAATGTCCATGTGAAAAATAAGGCCGCAAGCATCTGCCATGAAACGCCTAGTTTCCACGCGATAAACACAGAAAGAAGCGCGGTGAATAATTCAATAACAGGGTATTGGATGGATATTTTTGTTTTACAAGAAGAGCACTTCCCACCAAGAAAGAGGTAGCTAATCACTGGTATATTTTCAACGGCTGTGATCATGTGTCCACAGGTTGGGCATTGTGAGCGCGGAATAAACAGATTGAATTTTTCCCCCGAAGGGTGCTCAACCTCATCGACTTCTTCACCGCCAATAAGCTCTTCGCATTCTTCGCGCCATTCTCTTTGCAACATAATGGGGATACGATAAATTGCCGCATTTAAAAAACTACCCACTAGCAGTGAGAAAAGCCCAACAACGGTTAAAAAGAATGCCGTGTTCTCTCTAAAAAGTGCAACCATTTCCATTTTTATCCCCTTTTGTTATCTTTATATTTATACAGTAGCGCATAAATTAAAAAAGCCTCAATAATAATATTGAGGCTCTGTAATTTATGCATGAAAGTATATCAAAAACTAGCCCTTGTCTTTTTATACTCTCGAATAAGACCGTGGTTTAACCAACCGCTGCGCCCATCTTGAAGATCGGTAAATACATCGCAACAACCAATCCACCTACTAGCACACCGAGTATAGCCATAATCATTGGCTCAATCTGCTTAGATAAGTTATCAACCATATCATCTACTTGCTCTTCAAAGTAGTCTGCTACTTTATCTAGCATCTCTTCTAAACGACCTGACTCTTCACCAATTTTCGTCATTTGAACAACCATGCTAGGGAACTGCTGAGTCGTCATCATCGCAACATAAAGTTGAACACCTTTTGCGGTATCTTCTTTCATTTGTAAAGTGGCTTCTTCGTAAACAATATTACCTGTACTGCCGGCAACCGCATCCATTGCTTCAACCAGTGGAACACCCGCCGCAAACATGGTAGAAAGTGTACGTGCAAATCGAGCAACTGCTGATTTATTGATTATTTCTCCCATAATAGGAATCTTAAGCACCGTTCTATCAACAAAACGATTAAATTTACGTGACCGACGCCTTGCTTGGCCAAAGGCAACAATAATCGCTACGATAACAAACAAGAGTACCCAACCTTTTGCTTGTAACCATTCGGATAGACTGATTACCCATAATGTAAAGGCAGGTAAGTCTGCGCCAAAGCCTTCAAAAATATCTTTAAAAGTCGGGATTACCCAAACTAACATGATAGTAGAAACAACTACCGCCGCGATTATAACCATTAAAGGATACATCATCGCTTTCTTAACTTTCGCCTTCATTGACTCGGTTTTTTCTTTGTATGTCGCAACCTTATCAATCATATCTTCAAGCGTACCTGCTTGCTCACCTGCACGAATTAGGTTTACAAATAGATTATCAAAATAAGCAGGGTGAGCCGCTAAAGCACCGGCCAAATCTGCACCACCTTCAATATCATTTGATATTTTTTTGATCAAGGTACGCATTGCAGGGTTATCATGACCTGAACCAATAAGCTCCAGTGATTGTACCATCGGCACACCCGCACGCATCATCGTTGTTAGTTGGCGAGCAAAATAAGAAATATCAGCAGACTTTATTTTACCCTTGGATAACCTATTGCCTTTCTTCCTTACCGACTTTGGAATGACTCCTTGTCGTCTTAGTTCTGCTCTAAGAAAGTTTTCATTAATCGCTTGGTTTTCACCGCGAATTTTTACACCTGCTTTATTAATTCCTTCCCAAGTAAATGTAGGGAGTTCTTTTTTAACAGCAGTTTTTTTTGCAGCTAGTGTGGCCATAATAGTTTCCTAGTCCTTTGTAACACGTTCTAATTCAGCGAGAGAAGTTACGCCCTCTCGAACTTTTTGTAATGCCGATTGGCGTAAATCATTAATATTTTCTTTTGTAGCTTGATCCGCAATTTCTAAAGAATTCGCATCGTTCATAATAATAATTTCCATTTCAGCTGAAATGGGCATCACTTGATAAATACCAACACGACCCTTGTAACCATTCGCGCATTGTCCACAGCCGTCTGGTTCGTATATTTTTAATGAATCCATTTCGTCTTCTGCAAAGCCAAGCTCTATCAGCGCTTTGGTAGGTAGCTCCTCAACAAGGACTTTACAGCTTTTACATAAACGTCTTGCAAGACGTTGAGCAACAATCAAATGTACCGATGAAGCAATATTAAAAGCGGGAACACCCATATTGATTAAACGCGTCAATGTTTCAGGTGCGCTATTTGTATGTAAGGTAGATAAAACAAGGTGACCAGTTTGAGCCGCTTTCACTGAAATTTCAGCCGTCTCGATATCACGAATCTCACCAACCATGATGATGTCTGGATCTTGTCGTAAGAAGGCTCTCAATGCGGCTGCAAAAGTTAGACCTACTTTATTATTGACGTTAACCTGATTAATACCAGGTACTTGTATTTCTGCAGGGTCTTCTGCCGTAGAGATATTTCTTTCTGATGTGTTTAATATATTCAAACCCGCATACAAGGTAACGGTTTTACCACTACCTGTTGGGCCTGTTACTAGAATCATGCCATCAGGCTTATCTAGCGCATCAAGCAAATCTTCTTTTTGTTTTGGATCAAAGCCTAAGTTATCAACACCTAATGCCGCTGTATCAGAATCCAAGATACGCATAACGATTTTCTCACCGTAAAGCGTCGGCAGTGTATTCACACGAAAATCAACAAACCTATCTTCTGCTACTCTAAAATGGATACGCCCATCTTGAGGAATACGTCGCTCAGAACTATTAAGCTGTGACATAACTTTAATACGAGAAGTCATTTTTCTCGCAATAGACTTTGGTGGCATACTCACCACCTGCAAAATACCGTCTAATCTAAAACGGATACGCAATATTTTTTCATAAGGTTCTACGTGAATATCTGAAACCTTCTTTTTAATAGCATGGCTCAGTAACTCATTCACAAACTCTGTTACATCTACACCAGAATCATCTTCTTCGTCTTCTTCCTGCTCTAGTTCCGCAGTTCCTATAACGAGGTCTTGTGCAGCAGCATCCGATGAAATTGACATGCCTGCTGTATCAGAGCCATCGGTGTATTCTGGATTAAGAAGCTTTTGTAATTGAGTATATTCAACAATGACAGGCTCAGGCACAAGCTCTGTTGCAAACCGAATGTCACTGATATGTGCAAGATAAATAGGATCTGCTAATGCAACGGTCAATGCTTTGCCCATTCTATAAATGGGGCATAGTTGCATCTTCTTGAGCATTTCTGATGAAAGCATGGTGCTAACATCAAGAGGAATCTCGATAGCATCCATGTCGACAAAACTTAGCCCATACTCATTACTATTATAAAGAGCAAGGTCAGTCTGGCTAACTAATTGCTTTTGAGCCAAGTGAGTCGTAATTGAAACCTTTGTTTCTTCCGCATCTATGACCGCCGTTTCAGCAATTTTAGACGCAATTTTACCATCAGCAACGAGTTGCTTGAGAAAGTTTGGAAGATTTCTGTTTTGAACTTCTGACATTATTATCTATTTCACTTTATTTTTAATTATTTTTTAGCGATATTTGCTAATTCTACGGATAGTTAACATAATTTCATAGTGGAACTAGATAACTGGTAGCATTAATTAATGAATTTAAGTAAAACACTTGTTATTTATGTGCTCAGCCCCATTTTTTAAATGAGTATTATTAGGTAATAAAATGAAAACATATATGTGCATAGTTTGTGGGTTCGTCTACGAAGAAGAAAATGGCTGGCCTGACGATGGAATTGCACCAGGTACAAAGTGGGAAGATGTTCCTGAAGATTGGAAGTGCCCTGACTGTGATGTTGGGAAGTCAGATTTTGAAATGATAGAAATATGAATTTATCATATTGATAAATAGCAAACAAAAAACGAACATACTACCCTGATTATGCTAATATATCCCAAAATTAATAAATAATTGGGGAATTATGCTAATTTTAGGGATTGATCCAGGTTCACGCATCACGGGCATCGGCATTATTGAAAGCGATGGCAGACATAGTAAACACGTCTTTAGCACCTGTATTCGTTTAGGTAATGATGCCTTTCCACTTCGTTTAGGAAAGATTTATCAAGAGATTGAACTCATTATTAGGGAGTTCCAACCACAGCAAATGGCAATAGAAGATGTTTTTTTATCAAACAACCCATCCTCTGCTTTAAAATTAGGCCAAGCACGTGGTGCGGCTATTTGTGCCACTGTAATGCAAGGCGTTCCTGTATTTGAATATAGCGCTCGTGAAATAAAACAAGCTGTAGTAGGCAAAGGCAATGCCAACAAATCACAAGTACAACACATGGTAAAATTGCTACTTAACCTCCAAGGTAAAATTCAAGCTGATACCGCAGATGGCCTCGCCATCGCACTTAGCCATGCACATGTAGGCGCCACAAAGTCACGCTTACAAGAAGCACTGCTCAAACACGGATGATGATAAACACATGATAGGACGATTACGCGGAACACTCATTTATAAACAAGCGCCTGATATCGTCGTGGATGTTGGTGGTGTGGGTTATGAATTATTGGCATCAATGACAACGCTTATTGACCTACCAGACGTTGATAACGACGTGACTCTGTTCACCCACTTAATCGTGCGAGAAGATGCACAAACACTTTATGCTTTTAGCTCAGATAACGAGCGCGCATTGTTTAGAACCCTTTTAAAAGTAAACGGCGTTGGCCCAAAAATGGCACTGGCAATTGTATCAGGCATGACAGCCAATGAGTTTGGATTGTTAATCCACTCAGGCGATATAGCAGGCTTAACGCGCCTACCAGGTGTCGGAAAGAAGACAGCCGAGCGTTTGATTATTGAAATGCGTGATCGTTTGCCAAAACCAGAAGATCAACCGCAAGTCGCAGGCACATCGCAAACACTCATCCCTAATCTAGAAGAAGAAGCCATTGGTGCCTTACTTGCCCTTGGTTATAAACCAGCACAAGCCAGTAAAATGATCAGCCAATATTCGGGTGAAAAATCATCGGTTGAAGAAATTGTGCGCAATGCTCTCAAGGCAAGCTTGTCATGAATAATGAGTTCGACGATGACCTTAGTAACATAGGTGAAGATCGTTTAATCTCTCCTGTCGCGGGGTTAGATGATGTCGTTAATGACAGTGAAGAGAAAATTCGCCCAAAGTATTTAAAAGACTACCGAGGACAACCCGCCGTCCGCGAGCAAATGGAAATATTCATTCCAGCCGCAAAGGCTCGCGCAGAAGCACTTGATCATGTACTTATCTTTGGCCCTCCAGGTTTGGGTAAAACCACGCTCTCACATATTATTGCCAATGAGTTAAATGCCAATCTGCGCCAAACATCAGGCCCTGTATTAGAAAAGGCGGGCGATCTTGCCGCGCTACTGACAAACTTAGAAGAAAATGATGTTCTTTTTATAGACGAAATCCATCGTCTAAGCCCTGCCATTGAAGAAATCCTTTACCCAGCGATGGAAGATTTTCAGCTTGATATTATGATCGGTGAAGGTCCAGCCGCACGTTCCATCAAGTTAGATTTACCTCCCTTCACGCTAATAGGCGCAACCACCAGAGCAGGCTTACTAACTTCACCATTGCGTGACCGTTTCGGAATTGTGCAGCGCCTTGAGTTTTATAATGTTGAAGATTTAAGCTACATCGTCAACCGCGCCGCGGGCATTATAAAAATCGAAATAGATGAACAAGGCGCAGAAGAAATAGCCCGCCGTTCGCGTGGCACGCCTCGTATCGCCAATCGTCTACTTCGCCGAGTGCGTGATTATGCCCAAGTCAAAGCTGATGGAATAATCACCAAAGAGATTGCCGATAAAGCACTCAATATGCTAAGTGTTGATGTACAAGGCTTTGATCATATGGATCGTCGCGTGTTGCTTGCCATTATGGAAAAGTTTGATGGCGGGCCCGTCGGCGTAGAAAGTGTTGCGGCTGCCATTGGCGAAGAGCGTGGCACCATCGAAGACGTTATCGAACCCTTCTTAATACAACAGGGATTTCTGATGCGTACGCCACGAGGTCGAATGGCAACACGCCATGCGTGGCAGTATTTTGGTTTAAAGCCACCATCAACTGAAGACTTGTTTGAATAAATGTGAAAGCACACCCCCCCCACTTTTGAATGATAGCTCGTTAGCTTTTTTAACGAC
>CAYOHT010000036.1:0-12987 GCA_964403815.1 uncultured Cocleimonas sp. | reverse complement strand
CGGCATTTCTTTGGTTACTTTCTTGCTGCCGCAGGCAAGAAAGTAACTCGTAGCCTATAGCCAATATAAGAAGAGAAAAGTCAAGCTCGCAAGCTGCGAAACCACCCACTCAATATAAAACAAGATTCCTGCTAAAAACATGCAGGAATGACGGTTAGCTTAACTTAGAAAATTAAAAACATCATGTAAAAGTGGGGGGGTGTCGATATTATTAAGTTAATTACTTGGGTCCCTTCGACTCCGCTCAGGAAACGCCTTCAACCAAAAAACAATAGCGTAGCTATTCCCCTCACCCCAACCCTCTCCCAAAGGAAGAGGGAGTTAAAAAAAGAAAGTGTGCTTCCACACATCACCCCTTATATGACGAAACAGAAAAATACTCCGTAACAATAATAGCAGGACAACCATTAACCCAAATCTGATAACTACGAGAAACAACCTCCCCCTCCAAATGCGCCAACAACGCATCCCCTTTTGGCGCAGACAAATAATAATTTATATTAAAAAGCTCACGATAAGTCTCTAAACCTTTTTCACGGAATAGCTCCCCTATTCCAATTTTTCCTGTTTCTAAGGCAAGCCCTACTTCTTTTGGTAAGCTTTCTAATGCGACGGTTGAGCGCGCGCAGGCGAATATTTTTTCACTATTAACGCCTTGCAAAGTCACTTCGCGCTGTAGTGCTTTGTCGCCTTTTTTTGTTTCTAAGCCTTCTACTGTTTCATCCAGTATTGCTAGTCTGTTTTTTAAAGGCACAACTTTTACAGGTTCCCAAAACCAAGCTTCTAAGGCTTTAGTGACTGTGCCATCCATGACTAACAGGGTGCGTAAGAATGGCGGGAGCTTTGAAAGATCGCAGCTTTCTCCTGAGTCGGTCGTGATTATTTCATCAGGCGTATAACCGTGGCTACGAAAGTATGATTTATTGGTGTTTTTATCGGCGGTCATTATTTTTTATTCCAAAACTCTGATAATCCAATGAGATGATTCCCCATTTTTTTGAAAACCTTCACCTTCTCAGCACTGGGCCATGAGTCATATTGCCCAAGTGTATTATCAACAATATCTACTGGTTTTGATTCTATATTAGTTATCCATTCAATGGCAATTTTCGCACCTTCTTCAAAGAGCTGATTGTTTGTGAGAAACAAACTGCGGTTTGAGTCGATTGCGATTGATTTTTGCAGTAGTATTTCGCCGCTATCAAAGCTTTCTGTCATTTTATGCAGGGTAACACCGATCTCTTTGTTTTGAGCTAATAATGCAAAAAAGACAGGATCAACACCTTTGTAGTTTGGCAGTAGTGAAGGATGAATATTTAAGAACTGCATATCAGGAAAATCAAGCACTGGCGCTTTTATCAACTGATTGAAGTGCGCGGCAAGTAGGTGGTTTGGCTTTGTTTTTTGTATAAACTGGACGGCTTTATCGCTATTGATATCTAGCGTATCCATCAAGGGAATTTGATTCTCAGCCGCTAAGCGATGTACTGTTTTTAATGCGAGTTTTTTAAGTTGCAGCCTTTGCAACAAGGGCTGAAGCCAGTGAAACAAGTCCGTGACCATAAAGAGATAGGTAGCATAGCGAAAACCTGAGGTTTGTATTTGCTTAATAGCGCCACGAAAAAACCCATATTTTGGATGAATAACGCGCGTAGAATTTATGATGGCGACGACGTCTATTTTGTCGCTTGCTAATAAATGCTCTAAAACTATCGACGAGTAGATACTTGAATAGGTGCAGAATATGACTCGCTGTTTAGACACGTCTGCAATTATTTCAGCTTATTCATTTCTTCGGCTAAAACTTTTACCGTATGTTCTATTTGCGCTTCGGTGTGCGACGAACAAATAAAGAAACGCAAACGCGCCATGCCTTCTTGTACCGCAGGATAAAAGATTGGCTGAACATTAATGCCGCGCTCGAAACAAGCATTCGCTAATCGCCCTGCCATGGCAGAACTGCCTGTAATCACAGGGATAACCGATAGCCCAGCGCTTGAGCCAACATTTAAGCCCTGCTCTTGAGCGAGCGCGATAAACTGATGCCCGCGTTCTTTGAGTTGAAGCACACGCTCTGGCTCGTCATCCATCAATTTTAACGCCGCTAAAGCCGAGGCGGCTAGCGGCGGTGAAATTCCAACGCTGTATAAAAAGCCAGGGGCTGAAAACTTTAAATGCTCAATCAACGCCTTTTCACCTGCGATATAACCGCCACAGCTCGCCAGCGTTTTACTTAGTGTACCCATCCAAAGGTCAACTTCATGCCCATCGACACCCGCATGTTCTTTGATACCGTGACCTTTATTTCCTAACACACCCAAGGCATGTGCCTCATCAACCAGCAAAAATGCTTTGTGTCTTTTTTTGATTTCTATAAAGCGTTTTAGGTCTGGGTAGTCACCATCCATACTGTAAATGCCTTCGACACAAATCAGTACGCGCTCATAGTTTTTACGCTGTTGGAATAATAATTCATCCAATGCTTGCCAATCGTTATGCGGAAACGGCAAACGTGTCGCACCCGATAATTGACCGCCTTGTACGATGCTGTTATGTATCAACGAGTCATGCAGGATTAAATCTTTCGGGCCAAATAAATAACCGATGGTGGTGACATTGGTTGCATGACCACTAACAAAAACAATGCTGTCATCCACATCATAAAGTTTGGCTAAAGCCAGTTCTAAATCACGTTGAATAGGACGTTCGCCCGCGACAGGGCGGCTAGCTGACGCGCTAGTGCCGTAGGTATCAATCGCTTTTTTAGCAGCTTCAGAAACATCTGGGTGCCCGCACAAATCAAGGTAGTTATAGCTAGCAAAATTGATGTATTCCTGACCATCTATATTTGTAGTATTGCTAGCAACACCTTCATGTACTTTGAAAAAAGGGCTAGGTACGCCAAGTTGCTTTCCGCCTTCTTCTAAAATACGAATTTGCTGATAGCCAGGAAATTTATCGAAGCGACAAAATTCATCGGGAATTTTAGAATTGGATAATAAAGACTTACGCGTACGCGTCGTATCGTCTTTATACATTTGTGTTTCGGTCACTTTCTTTAAACGCTTTTCTAGCATTTTCTGCGCTAGCTGATCTTTTACTGATCCGCTTAGGCCGAAGAGATTTCCTTTTTTAGCTTTTGTCATATTTATGGTTCTGCAGTTCTATTTCGCACCCTTCGACTCCGCTCAGGGAGCTGCCATGTATTATAAATAACCGTAGCAGTACCCTGAGCGGATTCGAAGGGCACGGAAAACTATTTAAATACTTATTTTAACGATACATATTTAAATATGATTGAGTGCGTTGACTTACACACCCCCCTGGTTTTACATCATGTAAAACTAGGGGGGGTGTGCTCTATAAACTATGCTTTACTTGCCTTCATAGCATCTTCAATTAGCTTTTTCGATAACGCTTCTGATTCATCATTCGTCATGTTTTCTTTATGTCCATGGCGAGACGCCGCTATCGAAATATCTTCCTGATGTTTGTCGACCTGATTCTCTTTCGGGCTGCTAGCATCTTCATCATCACTAGCGCCTGCGAGTTGGTCGGTAATTTTTTCTGCGATACGCTGAATATTCGCGCCCTCTGTCAGTGCCATTACAGGGAGCTTCACGCCAAAGCGTTCTTCAATAGCAAGCACCAACTCCATGCCCATTAATGAGTCCATTCCCAGATCAAAAATAGATTGTTCTACATCCATTTTATCGCGTGGTAAACGCAGTATTTGTTCAACTTCATCCAACAGTAAATCGGTTACAAGCTCTTGGATTTCTGCGCGACCCATATTGGCTATCAAAGTTTGTATATCTTCGTGTTGGTCGCCATCCGAAGCTTTAACTTGGCGTTTCAACTCTTCGTATTTTGCAGAACTTGCCGCTGGCATTACACGTTGTATCACACCCCAGTCTAAATCAATCACCGCCGCACCCGCTTTATCACTCAACATGATTTTTTCTAGCACTTTAAGTGCTTGGTCTGAGTTTAATGCTTCACCTCCTAAACGCGATTGTAGCTGTTCTTTGGTTTCTTCATTACGTGCAAGGTAGCCTACATCAGAGATTGCTCCCCATGCGGCGTAATGTGCGGGAAGCCCTTGTGATTTTCTGTAAGTAGCGAGTGATTCTAAAAAGCTATTAGCAGCAACATAGTTTGCTTGCCCTGGGTTGCCTACGAAAGTTGTTGCGGATGAATACAATACGAAGAAGTCTAAATCCGTCTCAAGTGTTGCTTCATGTAAATTCCACGCGCCAGTAACTTTCGGGCTCATGGCATTCAACACTTGTTGCTGTGTCATATTGCGGATTAAACCATCATCCAAAACCATGGCGGCATGAACGAGACCTTTTAAAGGTGGAATATCGCGCTGGATTACCGCAATCAATTTTTGTAGTGCCACTTTATTTGTCACATCGCATGCATATGTGTATATCGCAACGCCTTTACGCTTGAGTTCATCAATGATCTTTTGAGAGTCTTCGCTAATCTTGGCGCTACGACTGATCAACACCAATGATCGCGCACCTTTATCAACCAACCAGCAAGCTGTTTTTAAACCAAAACCACTCAAACCACCTGTTACTAAGTAGCTGGCTTTTGGATTACACTCAAGCTCGGCTTCTTGGGTTTCTAGTGGTTTAATATCTTCAGCAGGAATCGCATTTCCATTCATAAAAGAAACAATTACTTTTCCTACTTGGCGAGACTGTTGCATGTATCTAAAAGCATCTTGAATACGCGTTGCAGGGAAGCTACGGTAAGGCATGGGGCGTAAACTGCCCTCGTCGAACTGCGCCATCATTTCTTTAAATAAACGATTGGCTAACGCGGGACGCTCAATGAGTAGCTGGTCTGCATCAATACCAAAATAAGAAATATTATTTCGGAATGGTCGTAAACCTATTTTGCTGTTTTCGTAGAAGTCGCGTTTTCCTAGTTCTAGAAAACGACCAAACGGTTTTAGCACCGCAAGGTTTCGTGTAATGGCTTCACCCGCGAGCGAGTTAAGGACAATATCTACACCTTCACCATTGGTGATTTCCATTATATCGTCTGCAAATGCGAGTGAGCGTGAATCCATAACATGATCCGCGCCCATCAAACGCACAAAATCTCGTTTTTCATCACTGCCTGCGGTGGCAAAAATTTCTGCTCCACAGGAACGTGCAAATTGAATCGCCGCAATGCCGACACCACCTGCCGCACCATGAATGAGTATTTTTTCACCCGGCTGGATTTTCGCCAAATGTTTTAAAGCGTAATAAACCGTAAAGAAGGTAGTGGGTATGGTTGCTGCTTCTTCAAAACTCCACGCTTTTGGCTTGTGCGTAATCGCGGTGGTTTGCGTAATAACCCGAGAGCTAAAACAGGCGGGGGCAAATCCTACAACCTCATCACCTTTTTTAAATTCTGAAACAGCGCTACCCACTTTCGTTACTGTGCCTGATAACTCCATGCCC
The DNA here is from genome assembly GCA_964403815.1 of uncultured Cocleimonas sp. GTDB lineage: Bacteria > Pseudomonadota > Gammaproteobacteria > Thiotrichales > Thiotrichaceae > Cocleimonas. The sequence continues at coordinate 7,522 of CAYOHT010000036.1, read as the reverse complement.
AGCGTTGGCCCTGCGAAGCCGTTTTCTACCGCCTCATCTGAGAGCAAACCCATTGCATACATCACATCACGAAAGTTTAACCCTGTGGCATGAGATTTAATTTCAATTTCATCACCTTGTAGAAACTGCTCGGGCAATGCTTGCCAATAGAGGTTTTTCAACTGACCGGGTGTACTAAAGCGTAAACAATAAGGTGTGTTTGAAGCGTTTTTATTGGATTTCTTTTCTACGCTTTTTAGAGGTTCTAATTCAACGCGTTGCATACGCATTACATGGCGCACGCTATCATTTAATATAACTTCATTTTCTTTAGAGCTTTCTTGATCTGAGTGTTGGTTCATTAACTCATCTACCAATAAACGACTGGTTGACGTTTGATCAAATGAGCCTTGTATATCTATGAGCTTACAATTTAAATCTGGATGCTCATTCATGATGACACGACCCAAACCCCACAATGCTGCCTGCGATGGACTTGAGTTAAATGAGAATACTTGTTCTTCTCTTGCAACAACCGCACCACCTGATGTAACCAAGGTGAGCTGTGGCAAGGTAGATTCTCCCAACACTGCTAACCCTTTGATTAAATCAACCGTACTAACGCAACGCTTTTCTTGTAACGCTAAACCGCCTTGATCTTCGCGATTATTCTGTACATCGCTATGCCAACGTAGCCCCATTAAATGGACAATATGATCACAGTGAATATCTAATTTTTGAAGCGTTTCTATGATGTGGTCAAAATGATCTTCTTTGCTTTCATCTTTACTATCAAAATTAATAGCAAACTGCATTGGACCAAGGCGTTTATAAGTCTCACCTGTCTGAACCGTGATAACTTGATGCCCTGATCTTTTTAGTGAAGTACTGAGTGAGCTTGACAAGTTATGAGAAATATCACTCTCATCTTTAAGAATCATCCATGTTTGAATATTATCTGTATCACTGTCTTCATCAGCCACTGCATCAACAGATATTAGTTTATCAGAGTGACTTGCAACGACCATGAAAGCACCCGTATCCGTTGTTGCTTCAGCTTCTATTAATAGTTCAACATGATCAAAGCCTGTTTCTGTTAATGACGCTCTCCACTCACTAGCACTCATCAATAATGGAATTGGACTCTTATTGTTAGAGGTATGCGCCCACCAATCTGACTGTAAACCAAAGGTCATATCCATAAAGCGATCTGAGGGTCTTTCTAAGAGTAAAAGCACCCCTTTTGGTGAGAGTAGTTTCTTAATATTATTTTGTACTTTAGACAAGTCATCAGAGTGATAAAGTGTATTGGCGGCAATAACAATATCGTAAACGCCAAACTGGATTGGACAATCGCTAACATTTATTTCAAGACTTAAGTCAAGTTGCTCTGTTTTAACAAAGCTCCATGATTCTAAATCAAAACTGGCTTTCCCCAACAGTTCTTCATCGTGATGAATATAATCATAATCACATTGTGTAGGAGGAAATACCGATAGTATGAGCTGACTAATTTCAGTATCACTTCCACCCACATCCAAAATACGCAGGCGCCTATTTGCTGGCCAATCTTTCACAATTTCACGCAAAGTATCTCGCAAAGCAAGGTTCATACTGAGATTACTAGGAGATGCACCATTCCAATGTTCTTGTATACTACTTTTTTGAGAATACAGTAGTGTTTCTGGCATTACTTTATGTTGCAATACTTCTGCTAAATGTTTTCCACACCGCCCTAACAACATCAGTTCAGGCAAATAGGCAGGAGAGTCGCCCAACACTGACAACCAAATATCTTCAGCAGGTGGTAAATCACATTCGGCGTTTAGTAACCACTGATCATTCTCAAAAGTAGCAAGTTCATCATCAACTAATATACTCAGTAAGCGCGACAGTAATGGTAATTTTACCGATTCAATATGTGCCTGTTCTGCAAGAGACTCCAAGGTAAACTCATCACCCTTAGGATTGAGTTTATGAATGGCTTGCCATGCAAATACGGATACCATTACATCAAAAAGTGGTAATACTTCTTGATAATGCTTGCTACGCAAGAACTCTTGCTCATGTGACTTCAAAAAACTAAGTGCATGAGAAACAAGCACAGCAGGTTCCGAAACAGGTGACTGCTTGCCTGCTTCAATATAGGGCATCAACAGTGGCCTAAATTCATAGCTTGCAGGTAAGGTTGCGACACTACGCGTTAATTGAACACCACGAAAACGGCAATTTTTCAGCTCTGCTAATACTTCACCCTTTGTGTTTAACAGCAAATAATCAGCCAATACGGATTGTGGGCTCTGCTTGGTAATATTAACAACGATATAAGAAAGGTCCGTCATCTCAGTATAGTGATACAACTTGCCAACTTGCACAGGAATAAGTGCTGCTTGACTACCGTTCTCAATTTTATCGGCAAAAACATCCACTAGAATCTGGAAGCCTGCATCTAATAATGCTGGGTGTATTTGATATTGACTAAGTCCATCATTGTCAGCAAGCTTTTCAGGAACATTAAGCTTCGCCAGTGCCGTTAAAGAAGAAACCCACACCTTCTCAATACCTTGAAAAGTAGGGCCATAACTCAAACCAACAGATTCTGTTAGTTGATAATGCCCTGCTGATGTAATTGTTCTTTTAGCCTTCTTTATAAGCAAATCATACGATATTTTTTCAGGAATATTTCTATTGGTACTACCTAATAAGCGTCCGACAACATTCTCATTCCAAGGGTTATCACTCAATCGATCACGGCTACTGATAATAAAACTACCGTCTTTGATCAAGAGCTTAAAACGAATAGTTTTACTATGATCTAGAACAATGGGCGCTCTAATCTCAAGGTTTTCAATTTCCCATTGGGTTTTTTGTTCGCTAGCATCAATAGAATCCGACTTAAACCAAACCTCCGATGCTGCCAGTGCCATTTCAATATAGGCTGCAGCTGGCATAACTGCACCGCCATCGACCACATGATCATTCAAATAACTCAACAAACTGGTATCTATTTGATTTTCCCAGCACGCATCAAAATCTTTTAAACGATAACCCAATAAAGGATGTTCACGATGACGATTAACTAAATCATTTCCTTCTGCCGTTAAGGTGTACCAATGCTTTTCTCTTTGCCAAGGGTAATGTGGTAACTTAACCGCTTGGTAATTTGATGGAAATATAAGGTTATCCTTTAGAGAACACCCAGCAAGATAACAATCATACAAACTATTTAATAACGCTGTTTTTGATTCACCTTGCCGTTTAATCGTAGCAGCGATATGAATATTACTGTCCTTGTCTCGTCCACATTCATTTACATAAGTGCGTAAAACAGGGTGAGGCCCTACTTCAAGAAATACTTGATAACCATCGTCTAGCATCTGCTCCATCGCCGAGGCAAACAACACAGGTTTTCTAATATTATCCCACCAATAGGTCTCATCTAAATATTCGCCACTTAGAATATTACCAGTAACCGTAGAATAAAATGTTCGATTTACATCATTTAAAGACAGACCTTTAAGCGAACTTTTAATATCAGCTTCAACAGGATCCATTGCCGAACTATGGAAGGCATAATCAAGGTCTAGCACCCGATAAAAGATTCCAAGTTCTTCACAATAATCATTCAAAATTTCTAAAGCTGTTAGCTCACCAGACAAGGTAATAGACTTAGGACTATTAATACCCGCGATAGTGACTTGATCACTAATACCAAGTTCTTTAAAAACTGGCTTAATACTTTCAGCACTCATTCCAGCCGCCGCCATGCGCCCAGCACCTTGTGTTTTACCTTGAGCATGACTACGCTGATAAATTACTTTAACCGCTTCTTCTAAGCTTAAGACCCCTGCTGACCATGCCGCTGCCACTTCACCAACACTATGCCCTATTACAGCATCCGCAATAAGCCCTTTAGATTCCAGTACGCGCATAACGCCAACTTGCAAAGCAAATAAGAGTGGTTGCGCTATTTCTGTTTCAGCTAAACGAGAATCTTCTGGCGAAGCATTAAACTCGTCAATCAGTGACTTATCTAATAAAGGATCATCATAAGCATTCAACAAGGTATTAATTTCTTCTACCGTCTTCTTAAACAGTGGCTCAGTTTTTAATAACTCACAGCCCATGCCTTGCCACTGAGAACCATTACCTGAAAACACTAAAGCTAGTTTTGTATCTTCGCCAGCGCTATTTAACCTATTAGTCGCCGTAGCACCCGTATGTATCTCACCTTGAGAATAGGCATGCAAACACTCAGCAGCATCGTGCAATGACTCGCCATGAACCGCTAAACCGTGGCTAAGTTGTTGACGTTTTGTATAAGCAGACCATGCGATGTCTTCATAGTTAATATTGTCTTGATGAAATAAGTCACGATATTTACCTGCCATTGCACGCAATGCACTGGTGCTTTCTGCTGATAAAAACAGGGGTGATCGAATTAAATCTGATGATTGCTGTGATGACGTTTTAGTCTTAGCCTTCTTTTTCGTATTCCCTACATCATCAGAAACATATTCTTCAACAATAACATGGGCATTTGCCCCGCCAAAGCCAAATGAATTTACACCCATTAGCAATGGCTTTTCTGATTCGTCCAATTCTGTAAAGGCCGTCACTACCGACAACTTATCACCTTCAAAATCAATATGCGGATTAGGATTATCAAAGTGTAACGATGGAGGAATCGCTCGATTCTTCAAACTCAAAACAACTTTTAAAAGACCAGCCATTCCCGAGGCGGTCTCAAGATGCCCTAGATTTGTTTTTGCCGAACCGATAGGCAATGGCTTTTTACGCGGCTTACCTAGCACTTTAGCCAATGCACCCGCTTCCAAAGGGTCACCCACTGCTGTACCCGTGCCGTGCGCTTCTAAATAATCTAAATCGTTTGGACTAACGCCTGCCTGATCATAAACATTTTGCAATAAACTAGCCTGACCGTCAGTGCTTGGCAAAGTAATACCATTGGTACGACCATCGCTATTTATGCCAGTGTTTATAATAACTGCATGAATTGGATCGCCGTCTGCTTCCGCATCTTCCAGTGGTTTAAGATAAAGAATGGCAGAACCTTCGGAGCGCACATAACCATCGCCGCTTGCATCAAACGCACGACAACGCCCATTAGGTGAAAGCATCGAAGCTTTTGAAAAGCCAACAAAACCAAAGGGGTGCAGCAACATATTCACACCACCAGTGATCGCTGTTGCAGCATCGCCATTCCAAATCGCATTACATGCTTGGTGCAACGCAACGAGTGAAGAGGAACAAGCAGTATCAACAGAAACACTGGGCCCGTGAAGATCAAAAATATAAGAAATACGATTGGAAGCAATACTCGCGGTATTACCTGTCATTGAATAAGGATCGAGTGAACTTAAATCATCCATACGACGATGCGCGTAATCGGTACTTGCAATACCGATATAAACAGCACAATCAGAACCTGCCAAGGTTTCAGGGATTTGGTGTCCATCTTCCAACGCTTCCCATGTTAGCTCTAACAAGAGGCGTTGCTGTGGATCCATTTGAGCCGCTTCGCGTGGCGATATACCAAAGAAACTGGCATCAAACTCATCAACTTTTGGGAGAACACCTGCCGCAAAAGTATAACTTTTTCCGGGTTCTTTCTTATCAGGGTGTTGATAGAAATTAGTCCCCCAGCGCTCAGAACTTACTTCTGTAACAAGGTCCTTACCGTTTTTTAAAACATCCCAATAAGCTTCTGGAGAGTCTGCTTCGCCAGGAAATCGGCAAGCCATGCCAACTATTGCTATTTTCTTTTTCTGATTTGACAAAGAGTTTATCCCTGAGAAAATCTCGCAACCCAAATTATAGATGCAATTCTACACGATTAGAGGCTTTACGAATAACGTTATCTCTAAAAAAACATAGTTTTTATATCTGTTTTTCTATGACTATTCTACTCATACTAAGTTCACAAACACATATTAAATCAATTAAAGACCAACAAAATAAATGTTTTAATTGCAAGCCCTTTAGCAAGTATGCAATATACGCCCAAGCTAATATTAAGAAGTAACTCATGAGCGCTTTTATTCCACCCTTTCCTAAAAGACACAAAAAAGAAATTAATCCATTTCAGGCATTGTATTACGCAAAAAATGATTTGCTTTCTATTTGGGATGAAGCTGCCTTTAGTGATGAATTCACTTCACAAAAAATCCTTAGGCAGTATGTTTTTGTTGCAAATTCCCCTGATATTATTCGCTACGTTATGGTTGAAAACAAAGACAATTACGAACGTAAATCACCACAGATGCGTCGTGCCTTAGAGCCATTACTAGGCGATGGTTTGTTTATCAGCGACGGCGAGACTTGGGCATCGCGACGTAAAATACAAACGCCTTTATTTGACCACAGCCATATAAAAATGTTTAGCGAGGTGATGATTTCCACAATCACTGAAATGGCAGACGATTGGCAATCTCAAGGCGATGGCGCACAACTTAGCGTACACACTGAGATGGGCAAACTTGCCGCTGAAATTATCGCTCGCACCCTTTTTGGTGAAAAGCTTGGCGCTGAAAATAGTACAGCTGTAGTAAATGCTTTTGCCGACTATCAATCCGTTGTTAAACAAATGGCGTTATCTAATTTCTTAGGTTTGCCAGATTGGTTTCCCAATGTGAACGGTAAAATCGGCAAGGCACGAAAAGCGGCTAAAACCATTCACAATGCCATCGATGCCATTATTGCCAAAGCAGAAAAAGAAGGGCACGAAGGCACCATGGTTGCCGAGTTTATAAAAGCCAACCAATCCGAAAATGGTCTCGACACCATGACGCGCAAACAAATTCGCAATGAAATCATTGTGTTATTTATGGCAGGTCACGAAACCACCGCCAATGTACTCGCTTGGACGTGGTATCTCATTTCCCAATCTCCTGATGTAGAGAAAAAATTACACGAAGAGCTTGATCAAGTCCTTGGTGACAGACCACCTGTAATGGAGGATATTGCAAACCTACCTTATACTCGCGCAATTCTTGATGAAACCATGAGGCTCTATCCGCCTGTGCCCATCCTCTCTCGCCAAGCATTAAAAGAAGATACCATTCGTGGGAAAAAAGTACCTGCAGGTTCGCTAATGTTAATCGTTCCTTGGCTGATTCAACGCCATAAGAAGTTTTGGAAAAACCCAGATAGTTTTATCCCTGAGCGCTTTATGCCAGGTGCTGAAAAACCCATCAAATTTACCTACATTCCTTTTAGTGCAGGCCCTAGAGTTTGTATTGGAAAGAATTTTGGGATTACCGAATCGGTCCTTGCTGTAGCCATTTTAGCACAACGCTTTCGCTTATCATTAGCCCCTGATACAGACGTAACACACGAGTGTCGCTTGACGCTGAGACCTAAGGGAAGCTTGCCAATGATCTCTAGTTTTCGACAAGCCAAATAAGATATAAAGCACACCCCCCCACTTTTACATGATGTTTCTATAAACAAACATCATGTAAAAGTGGGGGGGTGTGCTTTAAAGTAGCTTTTAATCAAGCTTACTCAACAACTCATGCGT
>CAYOHT010000035.1:7708-12999 GCA_964403815.1 uncultured Cocleimonas sp. | reverse complement strand
AATTCTCGTACTAATTTTTCTTCTAAATTCATTTGCTACAACCCTTAACGCACTATAAAAAAACCTTGGTTAAAGCACACCCCCCCCTAGTTTTACATGATAGCTCGTTAGCTTTTTTAACGACTGCTAGAATTTATGCAGAGCTGCATGATGCTTTGATGACTAGTGTGATTAATAAATTAAAACTACCAACGATAACCAATTTGTAGGTAGGCTTTTGTTTCTGCTTCTTTCGTCGGCTTAGGAGTAATCTTTAATGGCTCTGCTAGCTCTACGTTTACGAACCAGTTGTTATTGCTTTCAAACTCTAAGCCTACTCCCGCCGAGGCCAATGCTGGATTTACATCTTTGGGGTCTATTTTTTTGTCTAAGTTTTTAAGTTTGCCTGCATCTATAAAGCTGTAGGCTTTGTATTTGCCGTATTTGTTTTTGTTTGTGTATTGCAGCTCTGTTTTTGCAGCGACTGCCTGATCGCCCGTTATAACTGCTGAATCATATCCACGCCCGTAGTTTCGACCGCCTAGCGCAAACTCTTCGGATGAGAACAGGGCTTCATTGGTGTATTGCCATGAGAGAGTGTTGACCCATGTTAGGTTTCCTGTTGCTTTTTGCGGCAATGGTACTGATTGGTAGCGCGCTAGCTGACCCTGCAGCATGACAAAGTTTTCATTTAGTTTATTTTTAGCGGCTACACCTGACTTATCAAACTTACCACTTAACCCTGCCACTAGCCCTACGGATAGTAGGTTTATGGCATTGTATTTATCAGAAAAGTCATAGGTTGCTCTGAGCCTAAGTGTGTTTAAGCTTGCATCTTCTAGTGCATTAAAAGCACTATCTGTTACTACTTTATGCGACCTTAATCCTACCTCGAACGAAAGGTTCTTTTTACGACTACGGATATAGGGGTATTCTAGACTTGAGCCAATCACTTGCGTTTTATTAGATATATTCAAAATATCATCAAAGCCTCCTGGTGCTGCCTTGCCATTGCTGTAGTAGAATTTTGCTTTTAGCCCATTTGTGCCGATAAGCGTTTGAGCATTGATTGTGAAATTTAAGCTTTCTCCTGAATCTAGTGCGTTTGTAACATCTAGCTGGAAGCTATCACCTGCTTTGAATACGGAGTTAATGCCGACTTTAAATTTTGCGATTTCTGGGCCGAGTGATTCTGAGCCGAAGTTATCTATACTTACCTCGCCGTCTATTTTATCTAACGCTACTCTTACTTCTAGCGCTGTTGAGCCCGCGCCATTATTTAGTGCTTTTTCACATATGGAGCTTGTAGGCTTGCTCTTTTTTATTGCCTTTTTGTTTAAGGCTTGTTTGAACGTTGTTTTAATTTCCATGCCAGGCATATCACGAATGAGCAGCAGGGCTTTTTCTAATTTTTCGAAGTCTAATGGCTTTGCGTTTGTTAGGTGGTTCAAGTGTGGCGCTAGGCGTTGCTTAAGTTGCGCGGCGTTTTTTGTATTCGCAGGTAATACTATATTTGGGTTTGAAGATAAATAACCTTCTGCCACGCAGATTTCTACTATTCCACCTTTTTGGCTTATTTCTTGCTCTGGCACAATGGCTCGTGCTAGTAAGAATTGATCCGCTTGATATTTGTTTGTTATTTCTTGCGCGATGGCATATACGAGCGCTAGATATGCCTCTGAGTTTATCAAAATAGAATATGAGTTTTTATTACGTTTTACTTTAAAGTTATCTTTTACTTTGGGTGAGTCTTTTAGGTTGTTATGGAATTTAACGGCATTTGTTATTGCTTTACGCAAGAAAACAGCGCCGTAGGGCTTATGATCAAGCCCGTATATTTTTATTTCTCTCATATTAATAGGGATATTCATCCCCTTGATGGGCCTTACGCCTTCGGGGATTGGCAACTCATCTTCACCTGAGTAATCGCTTGTTGCTGGGGTTATTACCTCAGGAGCAATTATCACGCTTTTGACAGCCGCATTCGCTGCTTTTATTTCTTGCGGGGTTATTGTGGCTGGAGCTGCGGTTACGCTTGTTGATGCTATTAAACCCAATAGTGTTGCGGTACTAACCGCTGATAATCCATTATATTTCATAATCAGATAAGCCTTTATCTTCTGTTGTTCTATTTATTTACACCTTGTAAAAGGCGGGGGGTGTGCAATATTAACACAATCTATCCGCTAGAGAAAACCAATCTTGTTAAAATACAACCATTTATCAGGGTATTCTCTCTAGCTTAATTAAAAGAAGTATAATGATAGGTTAATTAATACTATCTGCTACTATATCAAGCACCTACTTTTATGATAGATTCAAAATATCTAATTAAATAAATAACTTTCATAAAATGCGATTAACTTTATCCGTTATTACTCTTCAAGAGCAGGCTCCATTTACTGCTATGACGCATACTTTTGACCAGGCTGGCGGCAGTGTTGGTAGGCATCAGCGTGCCGATTGGGTTTTGCTAGATGATCGAAAGTTTTTATCTGGGGAGCATTTTAAGGTTCACTGCGATGGGAAAAGTTTTTTTCTTGTCGACACAAGCACCAATGGAACGCTTATTAATGACTCCATCCATCCTCTAGGGAAAGATAATTCTCATACTCTGATTGACGGGGATCAAATTAAACTTGGCGAATATGTTTTGCTTGTATCTATTTTCGCGGGCTCTGCATCTAGCCATTCTGACTTTCCTGTTGATACGGCTTCACAGGGCAATAATAAAGAGCAGGATCCATTTTTTAGCTCTGGCGGGAGTTTTGATTCTTCCGCTGCACCTGATAATTCACAGGATGGCTCTCTGCAAAAGCACGACCCTTATGAGGCATCGTCTAAAAGCTCTTTTGTTGACCCGAATATGGCGGGTACTTTTGGGCAAGCGAGCACTGTTGAGGATTCTAATGATCCTTTTTTCTCATCTGGGGATTCTTTTAGCCCCAATGAAACGCCTTTCTCCAAGGAAGATGATAAAAATATCATGGAGCATGATACACCTATCAATATTCACACGCCTTTGCCAAGTGTGTCTATCAAACCAGCTCCTCAGAAGAAACCTCAGCCGGCACAGGTTCCTGCTGAAGTATTTGCAGACATCATCAAGGAAGAGGAAGAGCCTGATGCTTTTGATTTTTTAGATAGTGACGCTCCAGAGGACACCACTCAAGAAGATATAAGTAAGGAGCAAGCTTCGGCTGAAAATGTTGCTCCTGTAGTTTCGCACACTAAAAAGAAACCTACAGAACCAGCTCGTGTTGATGTTGCCGAAATAGCTGAGCCTGAAATTGAAAGCGAGCCTGTCGATAAAAAGCCTGCTGTTATTGATGATGGTATTGTCAGAGAAGACAAACCAGCTAAAAAAGAAAAGAAACAAACGCCTAAAAATGATAGTTCTAATGCTAAAAAAGCAACAGAAACTAAAAGCAAAGAAACTGCTACCGCTGATGCTACTGGCAATTCCGAGGCACTAAAAATGCTTTTGAAAGGCGCGGGAATCACTCAGAAACATTTACCTTCTGAAGTACCAAATGAAACATTCGAGATCATTGGACATGCTTTAAAAGAAGTTCTTCAAGGCACTATTGATTTATTAAGAGCGCGAGCAGAAACTAAAAACCACTTGCATCTTGATAGAACTATTATTGGGCGCGTTGAAAATAACCCACTTAAATTCATGCCTAATGCCGAACAAGTTATTATTCATTTACTCACCAATGAAGACACAAATAAAACCTATACTCCTTTAGATAAAGCGCTAGAAGAGGCTTTTGATGATATAAAGGCACATCAGTTTGCCATGACTGTGGCAACACAAAATGCGCTTAGAGGCGTAATTAAGCAACACTTCTCGCCTAAAAATCTGGCTGATAATATGGCGAAGGAACACCCTATTAGCGCTAAAATTCCATTACAACGCCAAGCAAAGCTATGGAACATGTTTGAATCACTTTATGACGATGTTGAAAAAGAAGCTGCTGAGAGCTTTCAAACTCTACTGGATAATGAAGTTAGTTCTGCCTATGAAAAGCAACTCATGGAGCTAAAGTCTCTTCGTATTAGTAATAACAATACTGATACTGATGATTTTCCTGTGTAGCCCCTATGGATAGCTTTGGAAGATACAAAATTGAAAAGCAAATAGGTATCGGTGGCACAGCTGCAGTATACCTTGCAACCCATACAGGCTTGGGTCGCAAAGTCGTTTTAAAGGTAATGTCTAATCAGCTATTTGCGCAAGACATTGATTATAAGCAACTTTTTATAGAAGAAGCTCAAACGATTGCTCACCTTCACCATCCTAATATTATTCAAGTTTATGATGTAAGTACCGATGAAGGGCGTATTTACATTGAAATGGAATATTTATCGGGCGGTACGCTTAAAGATCGGATTCAAGAGAACTTACCTTTTGACCCCATTAAAATAATTGCAGAAATTGCGGCGGCATTGCAGTATGTTTTTAATGCAAGCGGCACGATTCACCGAGATATAAAGCCAAGCAATATTCTTTTTAGGGAAGATGAAAATGGTCTGTCGGCCGTTCTCACAGACTTTGGTATTGCCAAAACGCATGATGAGGATAGCGAGTTTACGAATATTGGGGTGCGGGTTGGCACTCCTCGCTACATGAGCCCTGAGCAACTTATGGGTGGGCAGATTGATCAGCGTTCAGATTTATACAGCTTGGGCATTATTTTTTATGAGCTGCTTAGCGGTCAGTTATATAATAAAGAGCAATCTGCGGGAGTCATTGAAAGCTTTAAAACACCACAATTACCCAGTGAACATAAAAAGCTGCAGCCTATTTTAAATAAACTGGTTACGCCAAACCCTAAAGATAGGTTTAATAATGCTAATGAGCTTATAAATTCACTGGCAAGATTCAAAAATTATTCTTCTTCCAGCAGCACTTCTAAACGAAGCAAAAACACCAATGATAATAAGGTGCCTTTCAATAAAGTAATCATTGGCGTATTGGCACTACTTGGCGCACTAGCAATCGGTGGCGGAGGTTACTTCTTTTATAATCAACAGCAAACCAACACTCAAAAGAAAATTGATATTGAGCTGATAGAAACGGCATTGTTGAGTCTTCGTCAAAATGAAACAGATTCAGATTCTGTCTTTTCTTTAATCAAAAAAGCATCGAAGAAATACCCCAAAGAAAAGGCCTTGGATAAATATAATGAGAAGGCTAAAGATATTGCACGAAAACAAAAACTGCGATCAATTATTAATAACACAACACAATTACTAGAAAATAAAGAATTTGACCTTGTAGAACGTCGCTTATCTAAGGCGATGAA